>NZ_JBNQGD010000001.1:0-9940 GCF_050436765.1 Arachidicoccus sp.
TGAAACGCTGGATGAAAGTTGGCTTGATGACTGCTGGATAGAAATTGAAAGGCGGCTAAAAGATGTGTATGCTTGGGATGCCTGCCGTTCAGAGTGCTACCTGTATTTTTTAGATCGTGCGCACCGTTACAGTATTGTCAAAGACCCGGCAGGTATGTTGTTTTTGTACATGAAAAGTGTCAAGGCTAAGATAAGGCAGGAAATCAGCCACGATATGCCGAATTCTGTCGTTTGGAAAAACGATGAATCGCTTCGAACAATTAATTATACCCGTTCTTATAGAGGATAGTTAGGAGGCATAGACTTTTTTGCTTATTGCACCTTATATAAATGAAAATATAGTCGGTCATAAAGTTAGTTTGCACTACAGCCGAGACTGTTCAATAGGCTTTTCTAAAATGGATACTTTGCTACGAGCAAAACCAGCTTTGGTTTTTGATTTTGGGATTTGAAAATGGAATGCCACCCCGACCCACTTTTCCGCTTTCCCCTTTGAACAACCACACCTTATTGGATGGAGTTACCCCGGCTTTAAATACACAAGTCCCATTTACACAGAATATTGCAATGAATAAGCCTTGCAGGAAGTAACCACGTTACCAAACAAAAGTCAAATTACAAATTAAAGAAGGGGAGTATTTATTCATTAAGCCGATAGATAATATTAATGCTTTCCAAATATTCACTGTCTGTCATAAGAATGGTGTTTATTTTTACTTTGATTTAGCTAATTCTTTGCATAATCTCTCTACGACCTTTGTAGAACCGGGCGCACCCATTGACAGATGATGATACGCAAAAGTTGCCACAATCTTATTTGCCCGTGTCATATCAAATACTTGCCCATTTAGAGACGTAATGTAAGTGCCTAATGTTTGAATGTAATTGTAGTTGAATCTAATAGCATAATGCGATTTAACCCGTTTAACAAACCCTGCCGAAACATTTTGATTAAAAGTTGTATCAGACTGCTCTTTTTTGTTTGAAATTTCGACATTCACCCCCGAAACATCATTCGATAAAACATTAAATCCGTTTTCTAATAATTCATTATTAAATACATCGGCTAAGCCGAGGGGGTCAACATTCGGGGCTACAACAGAAATAGAAGAATCTCGTATAAAATCAGGACTGCAATAGACCTTCATATTTCTAAGCGATTGGGAATTGCCTAAAAAAGGAAAAAGAAGAGCGGCAATAAATACCAGGAAGAATAATTTTTTCATTGTGCAAAAGTTTTGTTGTTAATAAATCAATTTTTTAATTCTATTCGACATCAAGACACTTCATCCATCTTTGTTTATTTAATTACTTCAATCTCATTCGGTCTGTAATAATTATAAACCATAAAATAAATGATGCATTGTGCAAATGTTTTATCACAGCAGTATAAAGTCAGTTAATGAAAATATGCTATTTTCGGAAAAAGATAAGAGTTTTTGTAAAGAGGGCTTTTATTGTGGGTTTTGCTCGCTTTTTGAGGGTTTTTGTTCTTCCGCTTTCCTTTTCTTGCGCATCTGCTCTGCTACTATCGATACCGCTTTGTTTATCGTTTCCAACGGTAGATTGCTCTTGGGCAGTAGCATTTTCGGTTTTTCCGTTATTTTCTTTTCCATCGTTATTATCTAATTTCGTGATTGGGAATTGTGTCTTTGGTATGTCTTTGCTGTCAAGCGCATCTTGTAAATCCCGGTATTGTCCGATACCGGATGTCTTAATAACAGTATTTCTTTTGGGGTCGTAATAGACTAAACTTTCGTGACCGGAATTTATCGGTTCTCCATATTCTTTCGTTAGCGTTTCCTCGGTGTCTTTATGCCAAATACCTACTTTTCTCGCATACTTTTCCACTTCCGCCCCTTGTCTGTCGGCTCGCTCGTCCTGCGTTTCTCTTGCGCTAACACCTCTTCCCGCGACAATGGATGCTTCAACATTTTCGCTACCTCCTTCTGCGAAGCCTCGCTGCTCTTGCGGTGAGAATCGTTTAAATATTGCCTTCCCTTCGATAATGTCTTTTGCATATTGTTCTATTTTCTGTAAATTCTCTTTTGTCAAACCATCTTTCTGAATTGACGAATATACATCTGTCAGGGAGCCGTTTCCAAATTTTTCTTGATGGAAATTATTCCCACCTTGCATTTCTTTCGCCTCATTAGTTGGCTCTATTGTATTCTGTTCGGTACTCTTTCCTGCTTCCTGAATATCTGTTTTATTTTTTAAGTTTTCATTGGAAGTTCCGATATTTTCGCCTATTTTAGTTCCCCCTTGTTCGGATTGGGTTGCCCGTGTATTTGGAAGCTCTTCGCTATTTGGTTGTCTATTTGCTCCTGTGAGTATGGTTGATTCAACATTTCTCCTGTCGCCCTTTTCCTGTCCTTCCCCGTCCTCGAAATATGGGCTTCTAATTCCTTCCTTTCCTCCAATGATATTTTCTGATATTTCTTTGAGTTTTCCATAATTTATCTTTCCGTCTGGATTAATTATTTTCCTAATATCCAATTCTTCATTGGACGATGATTTAGGCTCTTCGTTAGGTAAAGGTATATTGTTTTCAGAATTATTTTCTCCTTTAGTTTTAACTCTTTCATTAAAGGAATCCTCAATCATTTTTTTTAAGTCAGGAGTTATGGAGAAAAGCAAAAGTACATATTTACATATCTCATTTGGGGCAAAAAGCAACACGTGTTACCAACAATGAAAAAACACTAATTGAGATTGTAAAATATGGCAGTAAAATATTTACTGAGCCAGGTGTGAATAAAAAAGCAGAAAATTGTAATCGAAACATTTATGCAGCAGCATTAAATAATATTTTCGTTGCAATGAAAGGTTTAAGAATCTTTGAAAGATTTGGATTTGATTTGCCGAAAGAAGATAGTATAGAGAAAATAAGCCCTTCCATTGTCAAAGATTTTGATGAATGGAATTTCGATATTTCAAAATCTGATTGGATAAATTCCAATAGTGAAGAAAAGCTATCAAATTACATCCCATTGCCTCAATTGTTGGAATTATTAAATTACCGAGTTGATACGAATTCAGAATAGATATTTTACAATGAAAATAGAAATATTTACTACCTTTTTTACTGCCTATTAAAATAAAAAACGCCCAAACTATTGATAAACAATAATCTGAGCGTTAAAGCTGCTGTAGGGGTAGGAGTCGAACCTACACGGAGCAGTTAGCAAAAGTACAAAGTCCGGTGGTCAACCCCGGTCTCCCTTACGAGAGGCTCTATGCTTTGTTT
This sequence comes from Arachidicoccus sp., assembly GCF_050436765.1. Taxonomy (NCBI): domain Bacteria; kingdom Pseudomonadati; phylum Bacteroidota; class Chitinophagia; order Chitinophagales; family Chitinophagaceae; genus Arachidicoccus; species Arachidicoccus sp. Next base: position 3,251 of record NZ_JBNQGD010000001.1, read on the forward strand.
ATCCTGTGATCTCCACCCTCGAGACGAGAGGGCATGTCTGCCAAAAATTTCATCACCCCACAATATTTAAGAACTGTTCTTCCTTATAAAGACAATGCAAAGATAAAACGCCGAAACTGATATTTCAAATTATTCAATAAAAATTTGTATAATTTAGAAATTGGTTAAATTTTTATGCTTATATTTGAATATTATTCTAAATAAAGGGAAAAATGAGCAATAAATTAAATTTAGACAAATTGGATTTTCAAATTATCCAGGCAATGGCGGAAAATGCTGAAATATCTTATGCCGATTTGGGTAAAAAACTGTTTGTTTCAGGCGGAACTATTCATGTAAGGATAAAGAAATTGCAGGAATCGGGTATTGTCACCGGCACCCGATTGACCGTCGATATAAAATCTTTGGGTTTTGACGTAATTACGTTCGTGGGCATATATCTTCAGAAAAGCTCCATGTATGAAGATGTTGCTAAAGAACTAAAAAAAATACCGCAAATTGTGCGACTCAATTATACGACCGGCAATTACAGCATGTTTGCAGAAATAGTCTGCAAAAACATACAACAACTCAAACACGTGTTACATGACAAATTGCAGAATATTAAGGGCATCGAGCGCACTGAAACACTTATTTCGTTAGAGGAGAGTTTTAACCGCAACGTACAAGTGTTCGAAGAAGAAATTTAAATTTTATTCTTATGGATTTAAATCAATCACAAGCAGAATTTATAGAGAAAATAATTGATGAGTGGCGACAAAAAGATCTTTTATCTGAAGAAAAAACGGTCGAGTTAATGCAAAGCTTTACCGTACGAAAATTTAATTGGATCGCTGTCGCTCAATACGCTTTTATCGCAGCTATCATTTGTGGACTCCTAGCTGTGGTCTCTACTTTTGCTGACAGAAAATTGATAGTTTTTTTCGAAAAGATGGTGGACAAAATCTATAATGCTCCTAATGTAATTTTAGCCATTTTATGTGCCTTGCTAGCCACTCTATTTTTTTATTTTGCGGACAAAAGAAAGCAAGAAAAGCCTAATAAAATATTTACCAATGAAGGCCTTATGCTTTTGGGTATCGCCTTTACTGCATTCACTTCGGCCAATATTGCCAAGTTGATAGGTTCCGGCAATATTTATTATGTAAGCGTCTTTTTAATAGCTACGGTGTTATATATGGGTCTGACTTACTGGCTAAAAAACTTATTGATTTGGTTGTCTGTACTGCTGAGCATTTCTTGTTTTTTTATTACTTGTACTGGCGCAATTACGAATTGGCAACCATATTTTTTAGGACTGAATCTCCCGCTAAGATTACTCCTATTTAGCGGCATTTTTGTATTTCTATCTGCTTCCATAAAAAACATTTCCCGGCTCAAAAATTTTTACAGCCTTAGTTTTTACTATTGGATCTTATTGTTTTTCATTTCCCTGTGGACGGTTTCAGTTTATGGAAACTATGGCAGCATTGAACATTGGGACAATGTAAAACAAATATATTTTTGGCCTTGGGCGGCTCTATCCATCATCGTTTCAGGGATAGTCGCTTATCGGGGTTGGAAAAAGGACAATGCTGTATTACGTAATTTTGGCATTAGTTTTTTATTCATCAACATTTATACAAGGTACTTCGAGTATTTCTGGGATCTTACACCTAAAGCCATTTTTTTCATTGTACTTGCTTTATCTTTTTGGATTATTGGCCGAAAGGCAGAAAAGATTTGGAATATATAGGCTTAGGGGAAGACGATTTCATAAGTCGTAAAGCTTTGATTATTCTTAAATTTTGAGATCCATAAGGAGCCGTTTTTCAGTATTTCAATGGCTTGCTTATTCCTTTTGCTATTCAATCCCTTTAAAATCTCAAACCTGCTCAAAGTACCATCTATATTTACTTTGAAGCCCACCTTTACGATACCTGAATCTCCCATAAGATAACGGGTAAGTATACAGTGTTGCACATAATCATCAAATTTTTGCCAACCCACAACAGGCATAATAGAATCTATACTATTTTTTTGCGCACTATAACCGACAACTACCACATCATTTAATGAGCGACTAGATGCAGATAAAGGAATAACTGCATTTTTATGCACAGGCGTATTCAGAGCTACATATCCGACTGCCTTAATATTCATCTCCTTTACACTATCCGGTATTATAAACCGCCCTAAACTATCGGAAACAGAAGGGCTTAAATCTTTGTTGTAACGAGCAATAGCACCTTCAATAGGATTTCCCGTTTTTGCATCAATAATTCTTACCGCGGAAGACATCTCATTGATATTTTCCTTTTTTGTAAACAAGCGATTACGATTCTTTCGCTTTGTCATTAAGCCTGCAACACGACCTTCTAACGAACCGGTTACATTCACTTTTGCTAGCCTATTACTGTCCATCTGTAAGTTAGGTTCGATTTGCAAAGCACGATTGTCCCTTTTTTGCAGCCTAACCAACTCACCATCGATCGGACGTATGGTATTTTGCCTCGAAGAACCTGTATCAGTTATTTTTCCCGTCAAGTCTTCCGCCCGTCTCTTTTTCTTTTCAACGTTGTTTTGTGGTTTTTCCTTAGGCCGCGCAATAGTAATTTTGTCAGATGAGTCAGTCGAGAATATTTCTTTTGGTGCAGCAGTTTTTACAATTTCATCCGTGATATTTTTCCGTGAATGATTTTTCATTTGAAAGAAATACCCTACGCCAATAACCATAAGCAATATAGCCGCTATAGCCAACAAGGGTCGTAGGTCTCGCTTTTTAATTTTCATCACCTTGTGTTGTCCAATCCCATTTTTTAATCTCTCTGGCAGTGAAGTCAACGCATCCACGGAGGCCTCTGGATTTTTCAACAAGCCGTCCATCGCCTCAGCCAAAAACGGATCATCTAAAGCCTGCTTTTCCAATTCATGCATCGCTTTAGCATCTAGCTTCCCAGCAAGGTATTGTTTAATCCTTTCAATATTTATGTATTCCTTATTCACCAGTATTTTTTTCCATACAAATTTTCAGATTCCTTTTTCCATTTTGAATGTAACTCCGCACTTTTTCAATTTTAAAGCCAGTTTGTTCCGCGACTTCTTTGTAACATTTTTCCTCCAGATAAAACATGCGTACTGTCTTGTTTTGCTCTTCACTTAAAGTTTCCAGACATTTTTCCAAGGCTGACAAATCAGCTTCCTTTTGCCAACTATCTTCATGATGCATCGCTTGACTAATTTGCATAAAGCTTTCATCCAGTTCAGTCACTACATATCTCGAAGATTTACGCAATTCCATCAGACAAAAGTTTTTAGTAAGCACGTGCAGCCAGCTTTTAAAGTTACTTACTTCGTGTGCCAGCAGCTTGTCTATTAGATTTTCAAAAATCTGCATTACTGCATCTTTACACTGCTCTTCCTCCTTTAAATATTTCAAACAAACACCATATACAAGCGCCATGTATCTTTCATACAAAGTAGCCAGCACTTGCGTGTCCGCTGTTTTTTTGTACAGTGCAATCAACTCATGGTCGCCTGCCGATTCTTGATGAAGTGTCTGTTTTAGGAATTGCATAAAAGTCTTTCACAAGATAATATATAAAGTCAAAAAGTAAAAGCAGGAAGTTATCTTTTCTTTACTCCCCTTATCCTTAAAATACTTTGAGACTATTTATGTAATGCTAAATAAATATGCATCATCAGCGTGTAACATCATTTTTTTACTTCAAATTCTAATAAAATGAAAAACTTATTCATTGTCGTAACTATTATCATGACCCACTTTAGCTTTGCGCAGAATCCAAATAGAACGATTACCGGAAAGGTAACCGACATTAACGGGAATGCAATTTCGGATGCAGCTATATGCACCCTGCCAATTGCGACAAATGCCCGTACAAACAAAACAGGGGATTATTTTATACAGGTATCAGACAAAGCTAAATACTTAAATTTCTCCGCCTTAGGTTACCGGTCTAAAAAAGTACTAATTGGCAAAAATAAAAGAATAGATGTTCAAATGACTGCGATGACCGATTCCTTAAATGAAACCGTAATTATTGGCTATCATACGCAAAAAAAAGAATCTTTACAACCAAAGATCAGCACAGTATCAATGCCTGCGCAAAGTTACAATCAAGCATTACAGGGTCAGGTTGCCGGATTGATCACTGGCTCATATCAGTACTTCAGCTCAAGACCACTACAGAACAATGAAAGCTACAGCAGCGTCACGGAAAATGTTTTTCAATATGCCAGGATCGCACCACTCTCCACCTTTTCTATCGACGTGGATGCAGCAAGTTACAGCAATATCCGTAGGTTCATAAATAACGGAAATCTTCCTCCAATAGATGCGGTAAGGGTAGAGGAAATGATTAACTACTTCCCTTACAATTATCCACTACCAGATAATGATGCCCCCATAAATATTATCACACAGGTTTCTAATGCACCTTGGAACCCCAAACATCAATTAGTGCAAATTGCCTTACAAGGGAAAACAATCTCTACTAATAATTTGCCTCCCAGCAACTTAACTTTTTTAATAGATGTTTCTGGGTCTATGGACAGCCAAAATAAATTGCCTTTATTAATTTCTTCTCTAAAACTACTTACCGACCAGCTGCGTCCACAAGATCACGTAGCTATTGTCACCTATGCTGGGGTTACCGGCGTCCCACTGCCTTCTACTTCAGGCGAATATAAAACGAAAATCAAAGATGTACTCAATAACTTAACTGCAAGTGGCTCCACTAATGGCGCGGGCGGCATCGAGAGAGCGTATGCGATAGCCTCAGAAAATTTTAATAAAAATGGCAACAACCGCATCATTCTTTGCACCGATGGAGATTTTAATGTAGGCATGTCCAGTGACAAGGACCTGGAAACACTGATTGAGGAAAAAAGAAAATCTAATATTTTTCTAACTGTCCTTGGTTTTGGCATGGGCAATTATAAAGACAATAAAATGGAAATTCTGGCCGATAAAGGCAACGGCAATTATGCCTATATCGACAATTTACAAGAAGCAAGAAAAGTATTATTGAATGAATTTGGCAGCACAATGTTTACAATAGCCAAAGATGTAAAACTGCAAATAGCGTTTAACCCTCAGTTGGTAAAAGCCTATCGGCTCGTAGGCTACGAAAACCGTCTTTTAAAAGATGAAGATTTTAATAACGATGTTAAAGACGCCGGTGAAATGGGCTCTGGACATACGGTAACGGCCTTTTATGAAATTATTCCAACAGGTGTGAGAGACACTTTACTCGTAAGCATCGATCCAACAAAATATCGAAAAGAAAGGATTAATTCTCTCTATGAAAAAAATGAATTGCTCACCATAAAACTACGCTACAAAACACCCCAAGAACACAAAAGTAAATTGATAAATGAAATCGTGAAAAACAGGGTTACTCTTTTGGAGAATTGTAGCGACAATTTCCGTTTTGCCGCATCTGTAGCTGCTTTTGGAATGCTCCTAAAGAGTTCTAAATACAAACAAAACGCCAATTACGCCGATGTAATAAAATTAGCCGAAAGCGCAAAAGGCAAAGATCAACAGGGTTACAGATCAGCTTTTGTTCAACTGGTAAAGGCCGCCAGAGATTTAAATGGCAACGAAGCTGTCAATAATGTGCAGCCGCTCAGACTCATTCCCATTATTACCCCAGTAGCAAGATCCGTAAAAGTCGACAACCTATAATTGAAAATTAAATAATAACATTATAGAACATTCAAAAAAAAATTGCATGAACACAAAGAAAATATTCCTATCCTTTGTAATGTTGATAGTTCTCATAAATACAAATTATGGACAAAAAGCAGTAGCTATCCCTGGTAAGTTCGTTGCCACAATTCCACCTGGTGTCGGGAGTGACGAATGGTATCAATTAAACCATTCCAAAAATGAGTTTGGCGTTTCAATTATTAACGGTAGCCTTACCATTCAAAAAATAAAAAAAATCAATAAATGCGAGCTCGAAATTTCAGGTGGAACACTTATTGGACTAGATAGAGGCGAATGGGGCGGAGAATTAATCTTCCGGCCTGCGGATACGCCAAAAAAAGATGTCGATATTAAGGCGGGAAATATAAAATTTATCTTCAACTTCAAGGAAAAGATATATTTTATAGAAGGGCTTGCACATATAAGTTACAGCGGCGGAGCAATGTTTGAACTTGATAGAACCGATAAAGGATTTACATTTACCAAAGTCGTAGATTTCGATGATGCACCAGAGGCTTTCACAATCTGTAAAGACAAAATCTACATTGCATCTCACCAAAATTTCTACATTATCCATGATTTTAAGAAAGAACTCATTTTTAAAGATACATTTTGGAATGGCCTCTATCCGAACTCTATTGCAGTATTTGACGACAAAGACGTATTCTTAGGAATTAGAGCTGGTTTTGTAAAACTCAACTTGGTAAGCAAAAAAATGCTATTTTACAAGGTTAAACAGAGCCATTACTGAGCCAATTGTCGATCCTTTTCACAAAGACGGGCTGCACAATTACAGTATTTTATGTTTGATCATAAATATTATGATTATGTTCTATAGTAATTTCACTCCGTCACATCAGTGGCGTCTCTTAAGCCATTACCCAAAAGATTAAAAGCCAATACCAGCAACATTATGGCAATACCAGGCGCAAGTGCCAACATAGGATTGTTGGTAATAATAACATTATAGTTTTCCT
>NZ_JBNQGD010000002.1:0-40478 GCF_050436765.1 Arachidicoccus sp.
ATGCTTAGAAAAAGGAAGATTAGTGTTACTAATAATGCAATAATTATTATGCTGATAAGCTGCCCCATCAAGTTGGATATTTTCTTAACGGTGCGCAAACGAATCAATAAGATTCTGTCTTCAATATATTCTTGAATTTTCTCGCCATAGTCCGTAAAGAAGTTATTCGTATTTTCTTCCATTTCGATTAAATTAGGTTTTTCTGTTAGGAAAATATTTCTTCTAAATCATACATATCATCTTTACCTTTCCCTTTTAATTCATTGATAATACTGCGACCTCTATTTACCCATTTTTCTAATGTATCGTCCATATTCTCGATGCCGGTCTTTAAGTCGGCAGAAACATCCTTAATGCCGGCCTTTGCTTTACGAATAATTGATTGCCCTTTTTCTCCTTGCAGAAAAACAGTGACAATGGCCCCGGCTGTTACACCCAGTAAAAAACTAGGCAAAAAGTTTTGATTCTTTTTCATAAAAATTATATTTCTAATAAGTTTAAAATTTTATAGAGCAAGGTTCATACCAATTATAGATTTAAGCATATAATGTCGCATTCCCCAAACACAACTTAAAAATAGCACAATAAAGAACAGGGGATGCCTAATGGTATTTTATATTTTAATAATGTTAGGTTCTTTTAAGAATATTTTAAACTTTACTATCCATCAATAATCGCTCGCAGACAACTTTGCTCAAAATTTCAGATTCCTTTTTGCCATAACTCACCTCCATTGACCCATCGAATTGCTCAATAGATTTAACAGTTATTTTTATGCCCAATTTCAGGCAACGGCTGTTCAAAAATTTTAAAAATTCGGAGTTCGTATTTAATAATGCTGCCAGTTTTACTTTTTCGCCTACCTTACAGCTACTCAGTTTTCGATACGTCTTTTTTGCTATATTCCCGTTACTGTCAGGAATGGGGGATCCATGTGGGTCGATGGTTGGGCGGCCTAATAATTCATCCATCTTTTCAAAGAAAATAGAAGATTGAATATGCTCAATCTGTTCTGCAATATCATGAACCTGCTCCCAGCCAAACTGCATTTTATTAACCAAAAACATCTCGGTTAATCTGTGTTTACGAATAATTAGTCCAGCTTCTTTTTTGCCTCTTTCTGTTAGTTTTAGTGGTTTATATTTTTCATAATGCACGAGTCCCTTTTCTGCCAACTTTTTCATCATACTGGTGACAGTTGGCATTTTTATATGGAGGTTTTTGGAAAGCTCATTTACATTTACTTCTCCCGATTTATTTCTTAGATGAAACAATGCCTTCAAGTAATTTTCTTCCGCAAGAGAATTATTCATAATCTGCCTTTTTTATTTTCCGCATTATTATCAAAATTAATAAAATTAAAGGAGTTGGGGGCATTTTTGAGTATTATTTAAAACAATTTTGTTTTATTGATCTAACATTCTAATTTTGCCAGTATAAATTATTGCATTTATAAAATGAGTAATTCATCACGTTCATTAAGCGAAGTTCATTCCTCCATAGACACGGGAAAAAAAGGCTGGCGACAAATATTGGCTTTTTTGGGACCTGCCTATTTAGTAAGTGTAGGTTATATGGATCCGGGCAATTGGGCTACAGATATTGCCGGCGGCTCCGAATTTGGGTATCAATTAATTTGGATATTGCTTATGTCCAATTTGATTGCCATGCTTTTACAATCTTTAAGTGCGAGATTGGGTATTGTAAGGGGCTTGGATCTTGCACAGGCATCTAAAAATGCCTATCCCCGCTGGGCAAATATTCCGCTTTATATTTTGGCGGAAATAGCTATTGCTGCTTGTGATCTGGCGGAGATTGTAGGTATGTCCATTGGATTAAATCTGCTGTTTGGTCTGCCCTTGATTTGGGGAATTTGTTTAACGGCTTTAGATACTTTGTTGCTGCTTCTTTTGTTGCATAAAGGAATGCGTAAATTGGAGGCATTTATAATTGCTCTGGTGGCTATAATCGGGATTTCTTTTTTGGTAGAAATGTTTATAGTGGCACCGGTTTATACAGATGTACTAAAAGGATTTATTCCGACAAAGCTAAGTGGCGACGCATTGTACATATCTATGGGTATTATTGGGGCTACGGTAATGCCCCATAACTTATATCTGCATTCTTCTTTAGTACAAACGCGCAAAATTGATCGCAGTTCCAAAGGATTAAAAAAAGCTATTCGATTTAATTTTTTTGATACAGTAATAGCGCTTAACCTGGCCTTCCTTGTAAATCTGGCTATCCTAATTTTAGCTGCTGCGGCATTTTATGTAAATGGTTATTTTCATATTGCTGAAATACAGGATGCCTCTTTTTTATTAGAAAAACTGTTTGGTAAAACGGCGCCTGTTTTCTTTGGTATTGCACTTATAGCTGCCGGCCAGAGTTCAACGATCACAGGCACTTTAGCTGGACAAATAGTAATGGAGGGTCATTTGAATATAAGAATTCAGCCTTGGTTGAGAAGATTGATTACACGACTTTTGGCGATTATTCCCGCGCTGTTTACTATTTTATATTTTGGGAGTGGGGCGTTGGGGAAGTTGTTAGTGCTTAGCCAAGTAGTTTTAAGCCTGCAATTGGGCTTCGCTGTAATTCCGTTAATTCATTTCAATTCTGACAAGAAATTGATGAGGGAATTTTCTATTAAATTATGGGTGAGAATCCTTGCATGGGCGAGTGCGGCCGTTATTGTTTACTTGAATATACAGTTGGTTGTTCAGCAAATTCAAGAGTGGCTAAAGGATGCCGGAGACAATAAATTATTGATTCAGGTCACTGTTATTCCAATAGCGCTTGCTAGTTTGGGCTTGTTATTGTATATCTTTGTTCACCCTTTTATATCTTCCGCCAGTAAGGAAAGAAAACAATTGCCTCATGGTCATGCTGAATTGATTACTGAAGATTTCAGTATAGGGTATCATCATATTGGCATCGCGATAGATTTTTCCGGCAAGGATAAAAAGATTATACAAAGCGCCCTGAAGCAAGGCGGGAAAGAAGCGACGTATACATTTATTCATATTGTGGAGAGCGCTGCTGCTCGCTATTTAGGACAAAACGCATTAGATCATGAAACCCAACTTGATAGAAGCAACCTGATGCAATATCAGCAAAAGTTACAGGCTTTGGGTTATAAGGCGGACATGCAAATTGGATTTGGGAAACCGCCGGTGGAGATGGCTAAGATTATTATTGCGCAGCAAATCGACTTATTGGTGATGGGTGCACACGGTCATAAGGGGCTAAAAGACTTAATTTTTGGTAGTACCGTAGAATCTTTGCGACACAAAATAAAAACGCCTATTTTAATAATTAACTAGTATCTGGTTTTAGATTCGGCGCGTCAATCGCATAGGTCTTGTTTATTGACTTCCTTTTGAACTAATATTAAGCAAAAAAGAAGATTGATAGACCATGTCTATCAATCTTCCCAAGCAAGAACACAATTATTTGCCTACGCCCCATTGTTTATTGGGCTTGGCCCCCATTATGAAATCCAATGTACCGCCATTATCAATCTCGGTTTGGGTAATAAATGTTTTGTTGTAAGTTCTGCCATTTAATTTTACCGATTGAATATATACATTTTCCCCACCGGCATTTTTAGTATTTACCGTAAAGGTTTTTCCGTTTGCTAATTGAATACTGGCTTTTTTCAAAATAGGAGAGCCAATTTGATAAATGCCACTGGCAGGATTTACCGGATAAAATCCCATTGAACTGAAAATATACCAGGCAGACATTTGACCGCAATCCTCGTTTCCTGAGTAACCTGAAGAGGAATTATTATATAAAGTATTTAGGACTTTGGCCACATAAAATTGCGTTTTCCATGGCTGGCCCGCATAATTATATAAATAAGTGATGTGATGGCTAGGCTCATTGCCGTGTGCATATTGTCCTATAAACCCGGAGGCGTTGCCGTTGACATCTTTCGGTAAATTTTTGAGGGTGAAGAAGGTATCTAATTTATTAATAAATGCTTCTTTCCCGCCCATTAAATTGATAAGTTCAGATACGTTTTGTGGTACATACCAAAGGTACTGCCAAGCATTTCCTTCGGTATAAGGATTACCTCCATTGCCACCATAATCTAACGGATCAAATGGTGAGATCCATTGACCGTTTGAATCTTTTGCCCTGAAAAAACCGGTACTTTTATCAAACAAATTTTTGTAATTGTTAGACCTTTGCATAAACTCATTGTAGTCCGCCGTCTTTCCTAGTTTTTTGGCTAATTGTGCTACACACCAATCGTCAAAACTCATTTCTAAAGTGATGGAAACAGACTGTGATTGTAAGTTTTCCGGCATATAATGATACTTATTCCACAAGTCAAATGGAGAGCCTTGGTGGCTAACTGTTGAAGAAGCTTTGATAGCATTGTACGCTTCATTTATATCAAATCCTTTAATGCCTTTCAATGCTGCATCAACAATAACGGGAATAGCATGGTTGCCAATCATACAGTAATTTTCTTCACCCCACAATTGCCAGATAGGTAAATAGCCATATGTTTCGTATTGGCGCATCATACTGCGAATGAAACCTGCCGTTCTCTGTGGTTGAATGATGGTATAAAGAGGATTGGCTGCACGATAAGTGTCCCACAAAGAGAAAGTAGAGTAGTCGGTTTTGTCTGCTGCTTTGTGAAGTGAATAGTCTGCACCCATATAATCGCCATTGTCATCAGCTAAATTATTGGGCTGCGTGAAAGCGTGGTAAAGTCCTGTATAAAAAATTTGCTTTTGTTCTTGGGTTCCTTCTATTTTTATTTTGTCTAATTCTTTTTCCCATTTCGCCTGCGCCTGTTTTACCACCCCATCAAAATCCCAACCGGAGATTTCGGCGTTTAAATTTGCTTTTGCATTAGCAATACTGTTTTCAGATAGGCCCACTTTAATAAGTAAAGGAGTTGCGTCTTTGGTGTCAAAATTCAGGGCAGCACGCACATTAGTGCCGTTTATAATAGCATTGTTGTCATAGACATGGTTGCCACTAACCATTTCGTTAGAAATAATGGGTTTAGAAAACTCTGCGTAGAAGTATACTTTTCTTAATTGAGCCCAACCGGTAATAATACGAAAACCTTCGATAGTCCTATCGTTAAGCTGTCTTATCTGCGCGTCAATAATCCTACAAGCCCAGTAAGTTCTCTTTTTATTAAGGGAATGATTTAAATCGATGATGACATGCGCATCAGTTCCCTGTGGGAAAGTATAACGATGAAAACCTGCATGTTCCGTTGCTGTGAGTTCCGCATTAATATTATAGTCCGATAATTTTACCTGATAATAACCGGCCTTGGCTGATTCCTCGCTATGCGAAAATCTAGACCTGTAGCCAGTTCCCGGGTTCTTCGCATCGCCCGGTGTCGTATATATTTTACCGGTTGTTGGCATAAATAAAACATCAAATAAGTCTGAAACGCCTGTTCCACTTAGATGTGTGTGGCTAAATCCGACAATCGTTTTATCGTTATAATCATAGCCCGATGCTGGGTTGTCAGGATTCTCTTGGGTATCCGGGCTTAGCTGTACAAAACCAAAAGGCGTGGTAGCTCCGGGAAAATTGCTTCCAGAAAGGCTCGACGCATCTACTGCGCCGGTACCGATAAAAGGATTGATATACTGAATTAAATTCGGAGACGATTGTGCGTTTGCCCCCAAACAAAGTGCTAGTAAGCCGGCTACTAAGGGAGCTGCTTTCTTTGTCATAAATTATTATTTGCTTTGAAAAATAAGGTACAATTCTATTTAATTTATACTAATGATACTATTAATGAATGTTAAACAAATCGTTAATGGTAAAGCTATATAAAGTTGCGTTGCAGATTTTGCAAATAGTTACTCCTTTTTCACATTGAAAATGAAGCCTATGCCGTATACGTTGTCAATACTTACCAATTTTGACGTATGTAATAATTTCCTTAATCTCGAAATAAAAACATCTAAACTTCGACCCAGGAAGTAGTCATTTTCTCCCCAGAGCTGCACTAAAATTTCTTCACGTTTTAAAACGCGGTTTTGATTTTTACAAAGAAATTCTAACAGCTCGGCTTCTCTTAGGGTGAGTGAAATGGGGACTGCATTATTAATTGATAGTTTAAGTAATTCGTTGTGTAGCGTTATATCTCCTGCCTGAATATTTATTACAGATGATTCTCTGTCGGGTGCCATATGATAGCTGTTTCTTTTGATGATGTTTTTAATGCGTAATACTAGCTCATCAATGTCAAAGGGCTTAGTTATATAATCGTCTGCACCAATTTTTAGTCCGTGGAGCCGATCTTTTTTTTCATTTCTGGCGGTAAGGAAAAGAAAGGGGACTTCATCGTTTTCTTTGGCAATAAGTTCTGCTACTTCAAAACCATTCATTCCGGGTAATTGTATATCTATTATCAGCAAATCAAAACCGTCGGAATTCGCTGCAAACATTTTAAATGCTTTGGAGCCGTTGGTACACCAAGTTACATCGAAGCCGGAAATTTCTAAGTATTGTTTTACTACATTTCCAAGATCTTCTTGATCTTCAATAAATAATATTTTATTCTTCATGTTAGTTACCTATTTTTATTCAATTGTTCTTTCGGAATAATAATGATAAATGTTGAACCCTCTTTATCTTTACTTTCGACCTTTAGTTTCCAGCCGTGTGCCTGGATGCCCTGCCTGGTATAAAAAAGGCCAAGACCTAAACCATTAGCATCTTTCACTTGGTTTTTCGTGTCTCGGTAAAATTTGTCAAAAATATGTTTAATGACGCCGCTAGACATCCCAACACCGTTGTCTTGTATTTTAATTTCGAGCGTATCTTTGTTGTCTGATAAAGTAACCTCTATTTTCTTTACGGTGCTGTTATTATATTTAATGGCATTTTCAAAAATATTGAATAGCATGGTGGTAAACCAAAATCGGTCTAGCAGAAGTTTCTGGTTGTCATCCTTCTTATTAAATACAAATTCAATATTCGTGTCGGAAACCATCAGTCTATAATCCAATAAAATTTCCTCGAGTAAATCACCTAACACAAACACTTTTTTGTTTAGGGTAAATTTATTCATGGTCGTAATATCTAATACTCGGGCAAACAAAGTTTTTAATCTCAATGATTGCCTTTCAATAATTTTTGTAAGCGGTAGAATGCTTTCTTTGTGTGCATTTATTTTGTCGTTTTGCAAATTTTTATTGGCGATAATGATGGTAGCCAGCGGCGTATGAAACTCATGAGTGATACTATTGACGAAGTCTGAATGCATTTCGGTCAGCTTCTTTTGTTTAAGCCAGTTTCTAAAGGTGAAAAAGTAAATCAATACAACTAAAAGTATGGAGAATGTTGCCAACACAAGTACCGGCGTCATTTGCTTAAAAACTGCAATATACCTGCTGGGTGTATCCACAAAGAGCGCAAAACCAATTCTATAACTATGATCTCTTGGGGAACTTATAAACAAGGAAGTGACTAAATTTTGATTATCTCTATGAGTTAATTTTCCGTCAATGATAATTCCCGAAGAAGTTTCAATAGTTTTATTTAGATAGGGGTTTATGTCTCCTATTTTATAAATAGGGATGTAGTGATTAATGGTAAATGTTACACTTATATCTGTGACTACAAGGGAATATTTTAAATCCCGTTCCAATTTGTTTGCAGCAATGATTTTTGCAAACAAGCTATCCATATTACTTTTGTTGCGCAATTCCGTAAAAATGCTGTCGCATACTTTATTGCCCAAATCATTAAAAGCAGTGGATGATTTATTGTACAGGGTTTCAAGCGCTGACATATTATTGTAAATGAATGTGTCAATAATCTTTTGTCCACCTGGATAGACTTTATCATTACTTACACTGCGCGTGTAGGCGTCATTGATAATATCTCTTGCGGAAAAGAAATAGCGCTGGTCTTTTAGTTTATAAGTGTTATAGACTAAAAAAATTTGTACAAAAAGCAGTATTAAAAAGGTAATAATCGCTATTACTCTATAAACCACTATGGACTTCCAGTGTTTCAAAAGCATTGAATTTTGCATTGAAAGATACTTATCAATTTTAATCTATCACCAACCATTAAATATGTATTAACAACTTAATTGAGTTGAATTCTTAAAGTTTGATTTAGTTAAATTAATATTTCGACGAATCTAGTCTAAAAAAAATCCTGTAGTTTGTTTTAAGCGGCTGACATCCAAAGACGTTTAATAAATTATCTTATTGCCTGACTGGGCGGAAATATCCCCTCTGTTGAAGTAAATGATGGCGTGGACCTTATAGGATTGTTTGGTAACGCAGCATAGCAATACCTCATAAGGTTATACTCAAAGCGGCAATCATAGATTAAAATTACCCGGTTTCCTTTCCCCGTCATTATATTTCTTTTTTTTAAGAGATTTTTATGAGTCTTATTAAAGATTTCTAAACAGGCTTTGCACATCAAAAAAGCTGATTATAGATTTTAAATGAAATGTTAATATAATTAGGTCTAGAATTCCATTGAATTGATGAAGGGGTTTGCAGATTATTGATAATTTTCGCCTGTTTTTCTTTTAGTTATGTGCGATTGCATTTAATTTTAGCCCGCTGTATATTGATTAACAATAATATTAAATTTTAAATCATTTATTAAATATGTATTAACATTTCATTTTGTTTTCATTGACAAAAGATTGTTTAAAAGTTAAATAGTTTAGCATCCTGTTAAACATTTATAAATTAATTTTTAAAAAATTAACCAAATTTTTGAATAATCTAAAAATCTACAAACAATAATTAAATGGAAAATAAGACTCTTTTTGCGGTAGTGAAGCCACACATCGCTTTTCTGTTAGTATTGATGATGTTTTTTAATATTCCTCAATCCGACGCTCAAATTAAAGACTCCAGTGCAAAAACGATTTTTCAACAGATTAACATTACAGGTACCGTACATGATAACCTAAATGCTATTCTTTCTGGAGCCAGCGTAACAAACGTACGTACGGGCAAATCTACTCTTACAAATGGTTCTGGAAGATTTACAATTGAAGCGGCGAAAGGAGATTCTCTGAAGGCCTCATATATTGGCTACCAGGATTATTTATGGCAATTTAACAATAGCCTTAACTACGATATCGTTTTAAGCGCTACTGCGGGCAGTCTAAACGACGTGGTGGTTACGAGCTTTGGCCAAAGGCAAAAGCGTATGAGTATTGTAGGAGCTGTATCTACGGTGGATGTGCAGGAATTACAGCATCCTGTTGCTAACCTGTCAACGATGTTGGCGGGCCGTATTCCGGGTGTAATCGGGGTGCAGCGTTCCGGTTTGCCTGGTAGCAATTCTGCTGATATTTGGATACGTGGTATACAAAGTTTCGGAAACAGCCCGAGCGGTCCGTTAATTCTTGTAGATGGTGTACAAGGCAGGGATATTGACAGCTATGACCCGGAAGACATAGAATCTTTTACCGTTTTAAAAGATGCGGCGGCTACGGCCATGTATGGTTCTTTGGGCGCAAACGGTGTGATACTAATTACGACAAAAAAAGGTGCTGTAGGGAAAATCAATTTAATGGCTCAATATTTACAGGGTTTTACTCAGTTTACCAAGACGCCCAAAATGGCTGATGCTGGAGAGTATATGAACCTGAAAAATGAAGCACTGATCGCCTCTGGCCTGTTGCCCAGTTATACGCAGGATTATATTGATAGTACGCTTTCGCCTACTGCTAACCATTTTGTTTATCCCAATGTGGACTGGATTAAACAGGTTTTTAACAATCATTCTTATAACAGAAAATTCACCATAAGTGCCCGAGGAGGCTCTGAAAGTGTGAGATATTATGCAGCTTTGGATTACTATGATGAAAGTTCAATGATTAAAACAGACCCATCAGAAAAACTATATAACCCATCCACCCTTTACAAGAAATATAATTTTACTTCCAATGTAGATATGAATTGGACAAAAACAACGAAATTTTCTTTATACATTTCCGGGTACGTCAGCGACCTGAACCAACCAGATGGCACTGGCAGTAGAGCAGGGGTTGCCTTTGGCGAGACAATGGCTGCTAGTCCGGTACGTATTCCGCCATTTTATCCGGGTAATTTACAGTCTGGTTCACCAACAAATTGGCAAAGATATAATCCTTGGGGTCAGGCTACCCAAACCGGTTTTGCAGACAATTATACAGCACAGATTTCTAGTACTTTACATTTGAACCAAGACTTGAGTTTTTGGTTGAAAGGTTTGTCGTTCAATGCCCTTTATTCTTTTGATACACATAATATCAATTACCATTGGCGAAACAGAACAAGAAGTGTCTGGTACCTAAATCAGGCGCAACCATACAATCCTGATGGCTCCTTGAACCTGACTCAGATTTTCCAAGGAAGTGATAATATGTCCTTTGGTATTAGTAATGACGGCAATAGGCAAACCACTTTACAAGGCATTCTTAATTACAGCAGAACATTCGGCGACCATCAAGTTGCGGCTATGCTGGCATATAATCAATTGAGTGCAATGAGCCCCTTCGATGGCAATTATCTTAATAATTTTCCAAACCGTACACAAAACTACGCCGGGAAAGTGGACTACATTTATAAAGATAAATACATGCTGGAGTTCAATGTTGGTTACAATGGCTCCAAAGACTATGCCCCTGACAAGCGGTACGGATGGTTTCCTGTACCGGCTGTAGGTTGGATCGTTTCCGACGAAAAATTCTTCAAGCCATTGTCAGGTGTTTTTCAATATTTCAAAATTCGCTATTCTAACGGTATTACCGGTGCTCCAGGGACTGGCTCCGCATTTGGATATCTAACGTTTGTGACAACGGGTGGACGTGGATATACATTCGGCAAAACTGGCGCTGATAGAGGTTATTCTGGCGTTAATATTTCCCAATACGGTGCCAATGTACAATGGGCGGTAGCGCATACCCAAGATTTAGGAATAGATTTTCATACGGCAAATGATCATTTGCAGGTAGTATTTGATTACTGGTATTCTTATCGCACAAAAGTATTTCTAAACAGACAGGACTTTCCCGATTATGCCGGCTTGCAATACCAGCCAAATGGGAACTATGGCACAGTAAAAGCATCTGGTTTTGACGGCCAGATAACGCTTACCCCTCTGCAATTAGGTCATAATATGACCTTGGGTTTCAACGGAACAGTTACCTGTACGGCAGATAGGTTGATTAACGATGATGCACCGCAATATCCATTTCCTTATTACAATCACCGAGGACAGGAACTACTTGCGAATTTTGGTTATGTAGCCGAAGGGTTATTCCAAAGCCAGGCGGAAATAAATAACAGTGCAGACCAAAGCGCGTTAGGCAACCCTCGTCCGGGCGATATAAAATACAAGGATCTAAACGGCGACGGCGTTATCAATCAATTCGACCAAACCGTTATTTCCAAAAGAGGGGATGTGCCTGACTGGATATTGGGCTTTGGCCTTAATTATACCTGGGGAAACTTTTATGTCAGCGCTTTCTTTCAAGGCAATGAAGGCTCTTACAGAGAGCTGAGTGGGATTGCACAATTGCCCTTTAATAATGCAGATGATGGAAACTTATATGCAATTGCTTCCGACCATTGGACACCAGAAAATCCAAACTCCCATGCATTCTACCCACGCTTAGGTTATGGAGCTACTGCCAACCTGAACAATTCTGTACCGAGTACTTGGTGGGTAAAGAATATCGGCTTTATCCGATTCAAAACACTGGATATAGGGTATAATATTAAGAATACAAAATGGATGCAGAAGATGAGCATGAAGAATTTGCAAATATATTTTGACGGCATGAACTTGTGTTACTGGAGCCCATTTAAAATGTGGGATCCGGAAATGAACACTGGCGATGGGAGTACCTACCCGAATACAAGAGATCTTTCACTAGGAATCAGGATCAACTTCTGATGGACAGTTTTAAAGAAATTATTTATAATGATTAAAGATAAACAGATGAAAACGAGATATTATATTTTTTTTACGGTGGCATGCTTAGTTACTTTCGTGGGCATCAGCTCCTGCAACAAGTTTCTGGATGCTGTTCCTACCGGTGTGTTGAACAAAGACAGTATCTTCAGTTCTTTAGTAAATACGCAGGGATACTTGGCGCAAGTATATGCCAATCTTCCACAGGAATTTGACAATGAAAATATTAATGGAACTAACTATTCCTATTCGGGCTCATGGACAGGATCTTCCGACGAGGCCAATAATATCAATTATTCAAATGTCTTGTCAAACCTGCTTAACCAGAGCACCTGGAATATCAATATCGGTGGTACTATCTGGACCAATTTTTACAAACCCGTGCGTACTGCGACAGATTTTATCGCCAATGTAGACCGCGCTAACCCGGCTGAAGTTCCTGCTTATTTAAAAGTGCATTTTAAAGGAGAAGCTAGGGCATTGCGGGCTATATTTTATTATTTGATGTTGAGGATGTATGGTTCTATTGTGATTTTGCCGAATCAAATAGACGCCAACGCTTCTGGTAACGACATATACTATCCACGTACGCCGTTTGATAGTTGTATCAGTTATATTACCGGGCAGCTCGATTCGGCTTATAACGAAATACAATCTACAGACGATCCTACCCATCCGGCGGACCAGCCATTGTTGTGGGATGGTGTAGTACAATACGGCCGTGTTACTACCGGCGTATGTAAAGCCTACAAAGAACAGGCGCTCCTGTTAGCGGCAAGCCCTCTATTCAACGGTAATACTGATTATGCCGGGCTAAAAAATAAAGATGGCTCGACACTCATACCGCAGACTTATGACCCCAACAAATGGAAGCTGGCAGCGCAGGCGGCGAAAGATTTTATTGATGAATTTGTACCTGGTACCTACGACCTTTATACGGAAACAGGTTCTGACCCGTTTACCAACGCTTATAATTCCTGTAGGGACGTATTATTAAACGACTGGAATAAAGAATGGATATTTGGTCGTGCAGAAGACGGGTTTACCGGTACGTTCCAGAGCGATATTTCACCCTCTTTGATAGGATTCAGCAATGTTGGCGGTGGCAAGGGTATTCTCTCGGTAAATCAGTCTATGGTAGATGCTTATTTTATGAACAACGGAAGAACGATAAATGACCCACAATCGGGTTATCAGGGATCTGGGTTCTCTGATTTTAAATCCCCTTATGATGTGAAAGCAAGAAATACCTTCAACCAATGGGTAAATCGTGAGCCGAGGTTTTATGTAGGTGTTACCTATAATGGTAGCTATTGGATCAATCAAGGCAGTAGTAACACCGAAGTAATAGTAGATTATACTTATAGTGGAAATTCTGGGCGGCAGCAAAGCACTGTCGATGTATCTTCTACAGGCTATAATGTGCGAAAATTTTTGCGGAACGGAAGTGGTAACCTCGGTTATCCCTATATACGCCTTGCAATGATATATCTTGATTATGCCGAAGCGTTGAATGAATCCGATCCGGGCAACCCAGATATTTTAAAATACCTGAACTTGATTAGACAAAGAGCAGGTATTGCGACTTATGGCAGCGGAAGCAATCAGATTCCTGCTCCAGACAATCAATCCGATATGCGCCAGGTAATTCGACAAGAAAGGCAGGTGGAACTTGCTTTTGAAGGCGTACGGTATTTTGATATCCGCCGTTGGAAAATTGCGCCACAAACCATAGGACAAAACGTATATGGGATGAATATGATGGCAAACGGGAACGAGTTTTACCAAAAAACACTGGACGAAACACGACGTTTTCTGCAAAGAGATTACCTATGGCCGATTCCTTATAATGAAATTTTAAAAGATAATTTGTTAGTTCAAAATCCAGGATGGTAATAAACTTGTTTAAACCTTTTTAAGAAGAATAAAATATGATACCTCTTCCGATGAAATAGCCGTGTGGGCGTTCTTTTTATCAAAAAAATGATGAACAAAGGAATAAAGAACCTTAATCATCATTTCGACTGAGGGAAGAATGAGAAATATCAAAAGCCACTTTTTTAAAAGGTTGACAACTTTAATGTAAAAACAAAAAAATAAACATATGAAATATATAATCAAGCGTGCCGGAACATTGGCCGGTAAAAATAGGCTTTCGATATGGATAATTTTTGTAGGGTGTTGTCTTTATTTTTCTGCTTGTGTAAAAGATGCAAAGTTATATTCTAACGCGGAAGGCAGTATCTATATGACACAGGCATATTCAGATAGAGGTGCATTGACGGTGTACGTGATAGATTCGCCACAGACGTATAATTTCGGTATTGCCTATAGTGGTTTTAAAAGTGCACCATCCGACATCACAGGGACTTTCGAAGTGGACACCAGCCTGATTGCACAATACAATGTTGCAAATGCTTATCTCGGCAAGCAGTATGTTTCATTGCCGGATGCTGCTTATTCGATATCGAGCCTCTCCTCGGTACTTAAAGCGGGGACTACTAGCTCCATACCCTCAACCCTTTCGATAGATGCAAAAAGATTACAAAAAGGAGTCTATTACTTACTACCTATTAAACTTTCTGGATTATCAAGTGGGACGTTGGACACCGCTTTAAGCGTAACTTATTTCAGGATAGATTCTTTATATATCCGCACTAGGGATATAACATCTCATGGAACATTAACTGTAAGCAACGAAAACGGAGGCGGGTCAGACGCTAACGAAGGCTCTTCAAGGTTAGTAGATAATGATTACACAACTAAATTTTACACAGGTTGGGTATCCAATATGTGGATGATGTTGCATCTGGATTCGGCTTATGTATTAAATGCTTATACCTTAACCTCCGGAAACGACTCTCCCGACAGGGATCCTAGAGATTGGGACTTCCAGGGGTCAAACGACGGTATGAATTGGACAACACTGGATGCAAGAACTGGCAATCAGTTTGCAAAGCGGTTAACTACTTATACATTTGAGTTAAATCAACCCGATGGTAAAAGCTATTCCTATTACCGGTTGCTCGTCCATAACAATAATGGCAGTGGTGGTTTCCAATTATCGGAATGGCGGCTACAGCAGTATTATTAGTAAATAGTTTAGGATTGGGACAACTCAAAGCAAGCATAATGGTTCGCAAATGTAAATTGCGAACCATTACAGCATTGTATGAACTGGAGAACTTCATTCCTTGTTCTGTGGCCTTACCCTACATAGGCATGGATAAAAAAATAGGAAAATGCAGCGAAGAAATAGTGCATAAATTTATTTTAAATTAGTTTGTTACGGCTAATCTAGTACGGGTACATCGCAATTTCAAGATCAATTTTATTCACTTTCAAAAATTAAACAGACTAAGACAATATAGTTCGTTTACAAAGTAGTTTTAGGTGTTTTTCTTGTTTCGGATGAAATGAAAATTCGATAAAAAGTATACAGATGAAAAGCAAACTTATTATAAAGGCCCTTTTGCTAGGAAGCATTTGGGGTAGTTGTAGCAAAAGCAGTAATACTATGCCCAGTAGGAGTGCTACAATAAATCCTGTATCAGATTTACAAGTGGCTTATGACAGTGTGAAAAATGAAATAGATATAAACTGGACAAACCCGATTAATTCTTCTTTAGCAAAAGTAAAAATATCCTATTCGCCTGACGACCCCAATCCACAGGCGTCGGATAGCATATTGATTTTGGCGGCACAAAGTGGCACTAAAGCATCGGCAACATTGCATGTTTTTTCTCTCAAACAATATACCATCAACATTGTTGCCATTAATAGCGCAGGCGTCTTATCACAACCAATAAGTACGAAAATAAAAATAGGGTCAACACCCCTGTTCTTAAAACGTGCAGATACCCTAATGTCCTCTCTTTTCCGGTTGTATTTTAACGATGTGCAAAATGGTGTTGATATTTGGACAGACCAATACCCCAAAGGTAGCGGCTACTGGAACGACGCTGCTGTCATATGGGGGCAAGGCGCGGCATTCTCGGGATTCGCAGCTTTGAAAGAAGCATCGGAAAGTTTTGCTTCTTATAAGGCGAAGTATGCGAGCTATGACAATACACTGGCTAATTCTATCAACACGTTTCTTACAACGCAAGGACAAAAGCCTCAAAATACGGTAAGTGCTTATGCAGTTTATCCTCAAAATGGAAACGAACGGTTTTACGATGACAATATATGGATTGGTACAGATATGATTGATTTGTATATGCTCACAAAAAGTCCATTCTATCTTACGCATGCAAAGCTCGTGTGGAATTTTGTATTAAGTGGTACAGATGCCATGTTCGGCGGAGGTGTTCACTGGCAGGAGAATACAACAAGTAAAAACACCTGTTCCAATATGCCCGCTGTTGTTTTGGCTGCAAAACTTTACCAGGCTACAGGCCAAGAATCATACTTAGACAGTGCAAAAAGAATATACAGCTGGTGCAAAACCAATTTGCAAGATCCATCCGACTATTTGTATTGGGATAATGTCAATTATAACAATAACAACATTATTGTAGTGGATAAATCAAAATACACTTATAATTCCGGTCAGGCTATTGAAGCAGGTGCATTGCTATATAATATTACCAAAGACGGTAGCTATCTTAAAGATGCGCAAAACGTTGCCAGTTCTATATTTAAGCAATGGGGAACTCAATTTAACTCGGCTATTTTGAACAAAACCTTTACCGCAATTGATCCCGCGGGGCATGTGTGGTTCAGGGCAGTGATGCTGCGGGGTTTGATAGAATTATATAAAATAGATAAAAACAGGGAATATATTAATGCATATGAAGATTTACTAGATAATGCGTGGCTGTCCAATTGCCGACAACCCAACACTTATCTGCTGAATTACGATTTCCGTGGAGGAACAACTCAAAATAGTTGGGGGATATTGTATGAGGGTGCCTGCGTGGAAATGTTGGCGCGACTGGGGGCGCTGGAAAGTGAAGGCCTATAATCATTAGAATTGATCTTAGCATATTTTTTACAAGGCTGCTTAATTCTTCTGTTTTATATGCGGAAACAAAAAGGTTCCCTACTAACGGATATTGTGTTACCGGAGATTTTAAGGTTGCGTTGACTATCGGGCGCTTATCAAATCATTACAGTATATGCATACACGATCATGATCGCTGAACATTGCCAAGGTCACCCAACCGTATAAAATTCGTTCTTTTGCGAGTAGTCCGGAAAATATGCGTGTAGATAGAGTATTAATGAAATCTAGATTCTAAAAATGATCTAATAGAGGATTAGTGTCTTTTAGGTGACTTAAGGTAAAAAATTAACTTGAATATAATAATACGTATGCGAAGGAGTTATAAGCAAATTTTTATACTGAGTATATTATTTGGTTGTAGCTTCTCTGTTTTTGCGCAAAAAAAACTAAAAGATAAAACCTCTTTTCAAATTTCAGACTCCTGGAATGCCGCTTATGATATTCGCTCTGATATTGCTATGGTGTATGGTGTTAACGACGCAGGTGGTCATTTTAAACAGCGCGTGAAAGGTTGGCGAGATAAGGGTTACAACGTTCAGTTTATGACTGGCTCAGCTTGGGGACAATATAAAGATTATTTTCTGAGGAAATTTGATGGGAAAACGCATTTCGACGAAGGTCAACAAATGAAGAATGGCGAAACTATTTGGCATGGGGAAAATGTGCCTTATGTAGTACCGACAGAAAATTATTTAAAATATCTTAAGACACATATAAAAAGAGCAATTGATGCGGGGGGTACGGCTATTTATTTGGAAGAGCCGGAGTTTTGGGCTAGAAGTGGTTATAGCCCTGCATTTAAAAAAGAATGGAGAAGTTATTATGGTACCAATTGGCAACCGGAAGATGAGTCCGCTGAAGCAACTTATTTAGCTTCAAAGTTAAAATACCATTTGTATTATCATGCATTAAATGAGCTTTTTGCCTATGCTAAATCATATAGTAAGAGCAAAGGACACGAGGTAAAATGTTTTGTGCCTACACATTCACTCATTAATTATTCTTCCTGGCAAATAGTGAGCCCGGAAGCGAGTTTAGCTAGTCTAAAAGATATGGATGGTTACATTGCCCAAGTATGGACAGGTACAGCAAGAGAGCCGATATATTATAATGGTCTGAAGAAAGAACGTGTTTTTGAAAATGCTTTTCTGGAGTATGGTTCTATGGTTTCTATGACCGCCCCTACAAAAAGGAAATTATATTTTTTAACGGACCCGGTTGAAGACAGGGCGAGATCTTGGAACGATTATAAGCGCAATTATCAAGCTACATTTATTGCCGAATTAATGTACCCCTCTGTAGATAATTATGAAGTAATGCCCTGGCCTCAGCGCATTTATTTAGGTAGATTCAAAATGGATAATAATCCCGTGAAGCAACCTATTTCACCGGCTTATGCGACACAAATGCAGGTGATGATCAATGCTTTAAATTTTATGCCCTTGTCAGAAAATGAATTAAATGGCAGTCATGGTATTGGTGTGCTTATTGGTAATTCTATGATGTTTCAGCGCTTCCCGATACATGCTGGTTACAATGATCCCCAGCTGTCTAATTTTTATGGGATGGTAATGCCTTTGTTAAAAAGAGGGATTCCCCTAGAAACAGTGCATATGGAAAACCTGCGCTATGCCAATACGCTGAAGAATATAAAAGTGTTGGTCATGAGTTATGCCAATATGAAACCTATGTCAGAAGAGGTGCATATCGCACTGACGAAATGGGTGAATAGAGGAGGTGTGCTTATGTATTATGGACGCGATAAGGATCCTTTCCAAAATGTAAAAGAGTGGTGGAATACTGACGGGAAAAGCTATACCACCGCGTCACAAGATTTGTTTGCTAAGCTGCGCATTATTTATAATGCCGATAAAGAGCAATATAAGGTTGGCCGTGGAACTGTATTCATCATCCGGGAAGACCCTAAAGAAATAGCAATGAATAAGGCAGGGGATACGAGTTATTTTAAAACGGTTAAATACGGCTATGAGGGTGCTGCGAAAGCAGGAAGTCTGATGACAAAGAATAATCTCCTGATCCAAAGAGGGCCGTACATTATTGCTTCGGTTTTGGATGAATCTGTCAGTAAGACACCTTTGGTAATCCATAAAAATGTAATTGACCTATTTGACCCGGAATTACCTATTTTGCATAAAAAAATAATTCAGCCGGGTAATCAGGCTTTTTTATATGACTTGGAAAATATACAACATGGACAACCACAAGTTTTGGCAGCCGCATCAAGAGTTTATCGGGCGGAGATAAATAATAAGACACATTCTTATTCATTTATTACTAAAAGCCCTTCCAATACAATTGATGTAATGCGCATTGTGCTTCCATCGGAGCCTACCGAGGTTTCCACGAGTTTAAGTAATGGTGCTAAAATAACATTGGTAGAGAATGTATGGGATGAAACCTCACATACCGTTTTACTTAAATTTGAAAATTATAGTGAAGGCGTCAATGTAAATATTCGATGGTAATTGGGCCTTTTTGAATACTTGTTTGATATTTATTAACTATTAGAATATTTTCCATCATTTATCTTTATTCGTTCAAAAATGAAAATCTTTGGGGCTTTAAACAATTAACATAGTCAAATGAAAAGAATATTACTTTCTATTTTCTCAATGGTGTCTCTAAGCGTTTCGGCGCAAATTGTCAATGATGCTACTTCTCCGGTCGATTATGTAAACCCTTTAATGGGAACAATGTCGAAACCCGATATGTCCAACGGAAATACTTATCCCGCTATCGGCCTGCCTTGGGGCATGAATTTGTGGACGCCGCAAACCGGCAAGAATGGGGATGGATGGCAATATACATATACGGCCGATAAAATTAGGGGCTTTAAGCAAAC
This sequence comes from Arachidicoccus sp., assembly GCF_050436765.1. NCBI lineage: Bacteria > Pseudomonadati > Bacteroidota > Chitinophagia > Chitinophagales > Chitinophagaceae > Arachidicoccus > Arachidicoccus sp. Next base: position 19,812 of record NZ_JBNQGD010000002.1, read on the forward strand.
GCATCAGCCCTCGCCTTGGATGAATGATTATGGAGAATTTTCTATTATGCCGGTTACCGGAACTGCTGTTTTTGATCAAGATAAAAGAGCCAGCTGGTTTTCACATAAATCGGAAATTTCCAAGCCCTATTATTACAGTGTTTATCTAGCAGATCAAGACGTAACTACTGAGATTACACCCACAGAAAGGGCCGCTATGTTTCGCTTTACCTTTCCAAAATCGGATAGTGATTTTGTCGTGGTTGATGCCTTTGATAAAGGGTCTTATGTGAAAATAATTCCGGAAAAAAATGAGATTATTGGTTACTCTACGCAATATAGCAGGGGCCATTTAATCAATTTTAAAAACTACTTTGTTATCCAGTTCAGCCGTCCGTTTAAAAGCGTTGCCACTTGTAGCGACAACGACATGCAAAGAGGTAGTTTGTCGGTAAAAGATAAACATGTAGGGGCCATCGTAGGTTTCGTAACTTCCGAAAGAGGCGAACAAATTACGGCAAGAGTGGCGTCTTCGTTTATTAGCCCGGAGCAGGCATTACTGAATTTAAAAGAATTAGGTAATGATAATTTTAATACGGTAGAAGCAAAAGGGAAGGCGATCTGGAATAAGACTTTGAGTCGTGTCCAGGTTTCCGGTGGTACGATTGATCAAATGCGTACTTTTTATTCTTGTTTGTACAGAATGGTTTTCTTTCCCAATAAATTATACGAAATAAATGCAGAAGGTAAACCCGTCCATTACAGCCCATATAATGGAAAGATAGAATCGGGTTATATGTTTGGAGGTACAGGTTTTTGGGATACTTTTAGAGCCTTATACCCATTTCTGAACTTGATGTATCCACATATTGTAAAAGAAATGCAAGAAGGTTTGGTAAATGATTACAAAGAAGGTGGCTGGCTGCCTGAGTGGAGTAGCCCGGGATATGCAGATATAATGGTGGGTAATAATTCTGCTTCTGTTGTTGCGGAAGCTTACATAAAAGGTTTACGAGGTTATGATATTGAAACGTTATTTAAGGCATTGGTACATGATGCCAATAACGAAGGTCCTATAAGTGCAGTTGGTCGCAAAGGTGTGAAATATTATAACAAATTGGGTTATGTACCCTACAATGTAGGAATTAATGAAAATGCTGCGCGCACATTGGAATATGCCTATGACGATTATTGTATTTACACTTTGGGTAAAGCCCTTGGAAAGCCAGAATCGGAAATAGCCATTTATAAGCAACGTGCGATGAATTATAAAAATCTTTTTGATAAATCGCGCTTGCTAATGCGTGGCAAAAATGAAGATGGAAGTTTTGAATCACCTTTCAATCCTTTTAAATGGGGTGACGCATTTACGGAAGGCAATAGCTGGCATTATACTTGGAGCGTGTTTCAAGATGTCAATGGTCTGAAGAAATTAATGGGCGGCGATAAACCGTTTATAAATATGTTAGACTCTATTTTTAAAATGCCGCCCATTTTTGATGATAGTTATTATGGGGGTGTTATTCATGAAATTCGTGAAATGCAAGTTGCTGATATGGGGCAATATGCCCATGGAAACCAGCCTATTCAGCACATGATTTATTTATATGATTATGCCGGAGCTCCTTGGAAAACACAGTATTGGGCGAGAGAAACTATGAACAGAATGTATCGTGCGACACCTGATGGTTACTGCGGTGATGAAGATAATGGACAAACTTCCGCCTGGTATGTTTTCTCGGCATTAGGATTTTATTCTGTTACACCGACGAGTACACAGTATGCAGCAGGTGCACCTTTGTTTAAACACACAGAATTGCATTTCGAAAATGGCAATACCTTACATATAGATGCACCAAATAACAGTGCCGATAATCGTTTTGTGCAATCAGAAACTTTTAATGGGAAAGAATATGAAAAAAACTATTTTGATCATTTTCAGTTGCATAAAGGGGGCTATTTGAATATCATAATGTCTGATAAGCCCAATAAAAACAGGGGAACAGCAGCTAAAGATTTTCCTTTCTCTATGTCTAATTAATAGTTAATGAGAAAATCTTTGTTCTTATCTGCTTTTTCACTTTTTTTGCTTTTTAGTTATGACAAGACAATTTAATACCGATAAGTCTGGAGGATTTTTTAAGGTATTTCGATGACCGTGGTCAGTTGTCGCCTGCGGACTCTGCGTCATTTAGCGTGTCGAGTATCGTTGCACAAATATATCAATATATGTAAAGGAGTCTTTGGGTTTTGCTCATAATTGTTTTGAAGATATACTAGAATAGCAAGAAGTGGGGATATTTTAGGAAACCTTTTATCGAAAACCAACCCTGCTGATTGCCATTTAATGACTACTTGTAAAATTAAATATAGACGAATGAAAAAAGGAGCTCTTTTAACGACAGTTGTTTCAATGATTACCATATTTAGCGTAACCGGACAGACAACAAAAAGCGATTTATTGCAATATGTGGATCCTTATATTGGTTCGGCAGCACACGGTCACGTATTTGTGGGTGCAAATGTGCCTTGGGGTGCAGTCCAGGTTGGCCCCACCAATATTACCGAGGGCTGGGATTGGTGTTCGGGCTATAATTATTCAGATAGTATAGTTCGGGGTTTTTCTATGTTGCATTTAAGTGGTACAGGTATTGGTGACTTAGGCGATGTATTAATGATGCCATATACGGGGAAGATCAGGACTAGTGAAGGTACGCAGCAAGATCCGGCTTCTGGCTATAGTTCCCATTACACCCACGCTAACGAGAAAGTCTCACCTGGTTTTTACAGTGTGAAATTAACTGATTATAATATTGGAGTCTCCCTTACAGCATCAGAAAGAGTAGGTTTTCAGCGATACATTTTCCCTCATACTGATTCCGCTAGGGTTATTATCGATTTATCTCAAGGGATTGGTTGGGATTCACCCGCGAAGACATTTATAGCCAAGCTAGATGACTCAACTTTAGTAGGTTACCGTTTTTCCCAAGGTTGGGCAAACGACCAACGTTTATGGTTTGCTATCAGAAGCTCGAAGCCTATGAACCAGTTCCGTGTCTATGATACCACTACACTCAAATCCTTTGATTCACTTACCGCCCAAAAAGTGAAGGGGGTGATCTCTTTTGGGAAAGATATCGGTACGGTAGCATTTAAAGTAGGTATCTCCCCCATCAGTAGTGAAAATGCATTAGCTAATATTGCAGCGGAAATACCCAACTGGAATTTTGATGCCATCGTTACCCAAGCACAAAACAAATGGCGTACAGCTATCTCCCGAATAAAAGTACAAAGTGATGACCTCGCCAAGAAGCGTGTGTTTTATACGGCCATGTATCATTCAATGATAGACCCTGTTTTGTTTAACGATCACGATAGTTCTTATAGAGGAACAGATAAGAAAATATATCCCCACGCCAAATTCAATAATTATTCAGTTTTCTCTTTATGGGATACTTATCGTGCCTTAAATCCTTTGATGACTGTGATGCATCCGGAACTGGTCAACGATTTTGTCAACAGTATGTTGGCTATTTACCAACAGCAGGGTAAATTACCTGTCTGGCATTTAATGGGCAATGAAACCAATTGTATGGTGGGTTATAGCGCGGTTCCTGTAATAGCCGATGCGATTATGAAAGGTTTTGACGGTTTTGATCAAAACCTTGCATTAGAAGCAATGAAAGCTAGCGCCAATACGGGGGAATATGGTTTAAAATATTTAACTAGCTTGGGCTATATCCCTGCGGACAAAGAAGTAGAATCTGTGTCCAAAGCATTGGAATATGCCGTAGATGACGGTTGTATCGCATTAGTGGCCAAAAAGCTACATAAACAGGCAGACTACCAGTTGTATAAAAAGCGTTCTGAATATTATAAAAAATACTTCGATTCGACGACACAATTTATGCGCGGCATTATGTCCGATGGCAAGTTTCGAGAACCCTTTAATCCATTTCAGTCTGTCCATCGTGAGAATGATTATACCGAGGGCAATGCATGGCAATATATTTGGCTGGTACCTCAAGATGTACCCGGGCTTATCGCTTTATTTGGCAGTGATCAATCCTTCACGAAGAAGCTGGATAGCTTGTTCGTTGTTACCGGCAACATGGGGGCACAGGCATCTCCGGATATCTCTGGGTTAATTGGCATGTATGCACAGGGTAACGAACCGGAACACCATGTAGCTTATATGTATCCTTATGCAGGTGAGGGATGGAAGACTGCCCAGAAAGTTCATCGCATAGAGACAGAATTTTATACCGATAGTACCAATGGCCTTTGTGGTAACGATGATTGCGGAGAAATGAGCGCTTGGTATGTCTTGTCCTCTTTGGGTTTTTATCAGGTAAATCCTGCAGGTGGTATCTTTGTTTTTGGAACACCCACTTTTGACAAAGCCAAGATAAAAGTGAATAACAACAAAGATTTTGTCATAACTGCGAAGAACTTATCAGACAAAAATATCTACATCCAATCCGTAAAACTAAACGGAGTGCCTTATTCTAAATCATTCATTACTTATAGAGATATTATGGATGGCGGCAAACTTGAATTTAAGATGGGGGGAGTACCTAATAAGGAGTTTGGCAAGGCATCAAAGGACAGGCCAAGGAATTAAAGCAACCCAGACCTATACCAAAAGCAAGAGGCAATCTACATGAAGGTTGCCTCTTGCTTTTGGTATTTAATACCTAAAAACTAATTCATCATCCCAGATATTCTAAATCCACAACCGCGTATTGTTCGCCCGAAACAAGGCTTTCCGATGCAGTAAGATGCGCCTTAAAACTATAAATCTTATCGTTTAAGAAAATGGACAGATTTTCACCGTCTTCAATATCATGTATGGTTTCATTTTCTATTCGCTCTATTATGGATTTTTTTACCAGATCGAATTGCTCAGGGTATAAATCCCAATAAGCATGTTGGTTAAACTGTACTAAGTATTTCATTGCTTAATTATTTTTGTGAATAGAAAATTACACTCCGATATCTGTTTAACTTAAACAATAATTATTCCACAAAAGTAGCTTTGCTAAAATGGATATCCAATAGCTATATTTAGGATGAGATTACTCTTGCGCCATTGGCTACTGCCAAAATCTATTTGATTAAAAACCCACCGTTGGCCTTCGGGTAGCCAGGGCTTACGGATAGGCATACCAAGATCTATTCTTAAAACTAAAACAGTTGCATCAATCCTAAGTCCCGCACCCATATCGGCTGCCAACTGATGGATAAAATGACTGCTAAACTGTGCTCCCGGTTGATCAGGATTACTATGGTATAACCATATATTGCCCGCATCGGCGAAGAGTGCACCTTGTACAATACTGAATAAATGTGGCCGATATTCTAAGTTGGCTTCCATTTTGATATCGCCGGATTCATCGGGGTAAAAATTGCCGTTCTCATTGGGGTCGCCCGCATAATAAATTCCGGGCCCAAGGGCCCTCGCACGGAAACCTCTTAAACTATTAGATCCTCCTATGAAAAATTGATCACTATAAGGTAATATGGTGGAATTACCATAAGGCAGACCTACCCCCAAAAATACTCTTCCTGCTAGTGAACTTTTGGGACCGATCTTATGATAGTACCTATATTCTGTTTGCAATTTTACGAATTGGTCAAAGGGTTGCCCAAATAGTTTTTTTATATTGCCCTGGTCTATATTAGCACCCGAAACAATACCATAAATATTAGCAGATAAATCTACTTTTCCATTAAAATAATATGTATTGCGCTTGTAACTTTTTGCCGTGTTGGTAACTGTATAACTATAACTTGGCCCAAAGGTAAATTGTTTGTCTATTACGTGGGCAAGTGTAGGGTTATCACTGGAGGCAATGCTATCTTTATAGAGTTGTGAGACATTTGCAGCGTCTACATAAGTAATATTTAATAAATTCAATTCGTGCGTTCTTTCTGCATTTTCGCGCCACTGATAACCAAAAGAGCCCGTGAAGGAATTTAGGGTATATAATTTTATTCTTTTATTGAATGAATACCCCAGTGTGAGATTGGTATGCGGAATGTAAGCATTATCGGCTTTAAATTTAAAAGGGCTGATAAACCTTGGCCATGAAATAGATGTTTGAATTCCTGCCTGATAAACATTGTAACCATTGTTTTGACCGCCAAACTGCACATCAGTGCTACCAAATAAAGTAACGGATAATGCTTCCGCTCCTTTGAATGCATTGCGATTGCGCCAATTAATATTTACTTGTGAGCCGGCATAATTGGCAGAAGTCGTTCTGCCCAAAACATCTAACTGCAATGACTTTGTTTTGTAGGGTGTAAGGAAATAATAGGCATCCAATTTTGCAGAATCTTTGTTTACTTCTTGGAAGGTATTTTTTACAAATTTATAAGGGCCTAAGTTGACAAATCGATTTAAAGAATTATTGTGTTTGATACGGCTATAGACATCGCCGGGATGCAATTGCACCGTATTTTCAAAAGCAATAGGTCGTATGCTTTTGGAAGAATCGACGACATAATACCATTTATAAAATTTGGCATCTTCCAGGTTTTTGGAAGTGTCCCTGAGTGAATAACGCGGATATACGTATATATTATTGATGTGATAAACCTTGGTTGCTTTTTCCGGTGTTGTGTTTTTTAAGGTAACATACATAGCCACTTGATGATTCCCCTTTGAACTATCAACACGCATTAAAATGTCGTCGGGGGAAAAATAGTAAAAGCCTTGATTTTTTAAACGAGCATCGATTCTGGTGCGTTCGTTTTTTATGATATCGAGATTGTATTTATTCCCTTTCTTTAAAAGTGTTCTTCTGGATGTTCTAGCGATCGCTGACAGCAAACTATCATTTCCTGGTCTTGGAAAAATTACACTATCAATGGTGTAACTATCCCCCGTTTGGATAGTATAGATGGCAGAACCGGTCTTCTTTTTTTGTATTGTGTCACTCACAATATTTGCATTGAAATAGCCTTCATTTTGTAACCTGTTTTGTAAAATCTCACTGTTTTTATTTACGTCCACTGAACTCAATAAAACGGGAGGTTCGCCGAACTTGTTGTTCAACCAATGTTGGATGCCTTTGGTTTTAGTCGTTTGGGTTTTGTTATAAATAAATAATTTTATTCTTAGCCCTAAAAAGGATGCATTGGGTTTAGGAAGCAGCAAGGCATTCATTTCTTCTTTTATAGATTTCTTTTCGTAAGAGGAAAGTGATTTGTTCTTTTCGATTTTTACCACGGCGCCGGTATACAATTTTTCCCCATCATGCAGGTATTTAGTATTACTACAAGCTGCAAAAAATATTGCCAATATTAAGATGTAAATAATCTTTTTATTCATTTAATGATTGAATTTTTTTTGATCTTTTGTTTCCCTTTTATATGCTTTCGTTCTTTTTGAAGAATTTCTTTAAATTTATTGTAGTCTACAGTCAAGGTAAAGCCCAATCCGGTTTCTATAATTTGCCCTTGTATAACAATAAATCTATCTCTGCGATACGCGCGTAACATATATCTTCCATCGCGACTAAGTTTGTAATTGACTGATACGTTGCCGGCGATATTAGTCGCTTTCTCTCCGGCTTGTGCCCCTTCCAAATTGAAATTATTTCCTATACTTACCGTTAATCTGTCGTTGAGGAATTTTTTTGAAACGCCTACGTTTAAATCTGTTCTGTTGGTTGCTGTGCCCGAAGTATAATCTTCACCCGAGGTTAAGCCAAAATCCAGGTCGACTCCTGTGACTAAATTATCGGCCAAACGATTTAGCTGATCGCTCAGTAAACTGCTTACACTATTTCTTATAGCGCCTTCTAACCCGCCGTTGCCGCCACTGCTTTGCAAAGGATTGTCGCCGATAAAATGTCCCAGAACCAATAAGCCCAAAACTTGTTTGTTCATTTCGTTGGGGTCCCTTCGTACTTGCACCAACCGGTTGTTTATTACGCCAATAGCGCTGGAAGCAAGTGTGTAAGTGCTATCGGGTAAAATAATATCAAAACTAATATCTGGTTTAAGTAATTCATTTTTCAACTTTAATTCTACATGAAAAGGTAATTTTTCTTTGTATTGGGTAGCATTTTCATTTGGACCTAATTGATTCTCCACCAGATCAATAGGTGGAACTTTCGCTATATATACGGCCGTAAAATTCAAATTAGCGGTAGTAGGGTCGCCTGTCCAGACAATGGTACTTCCTTTTTCAAAATTGAATTTTCTTTTTACCGTTGCATAGGACAGATCGTAAGACCCTTCATTTACTTCGTAAGTGCCCGTCAGGTTAGTTTTACCGCTTGCATCAATTCCGCCATTCAAATGGCCTTCACCTTTTAAATGGACGATATCACCATTACGTGGATCTACCACTATGGTGAATGCCGCATTTTTATTGATATTGATGGTTGCATTAATATCTAGACCTTTTACTTCCGAATTTTTTAAAGAATCTAATTGATGTTGCAAGAAAATAGAATCAAGCGGTGGTTTACTGTTTTTGTCAACAAACTCTACAACGCCTTTGCGGTCTTCTATTGAGGGATCGTTGGAGGGCAATACTACCGTTAAATCGGTTTTGTCATTAACCCCTAAAGTGCCGTTGATTTTCGGTTGATTTAGATCACCATTAATAGTCAAGTTGGCGTCGACAAATAATTTGCCATAATACAATGGGTTATCCGCGGCAGTAGAATTGATGACCCTGAAATCTCGGGCACGTAATCCTAAATCAAAGCCATATGTAGCATAATCCGTTGTTTTGATAATGCCATTGATAGTGGCTTTGTTGCCGGTAGAGTCGAGCAACTTTACCTTGTTGAAAATAACCCCCCGATTAGTAAAACCAATTGTTTCATCCGGCATACTGTAATAAGAATTGAGCATGGCTACATTGAATCCAACTTTGTTGAAATGTAGATTCCCAACGATAGAAGGTTGAGCGGTTGTTCCGGAAATTTTCAAATCACCGTTGATGTCACCGGAACTACGCCTAATATTGCCAAAAGTAAATCCTTCGATGCTCTTTACATTGAGTTTGGCGACGTTTAAGTCTAGATCAAATTTGCTTTCAGGAGCTAAATAATACAATCCTTTTAAATTGATCTGATTGCCGTTACCGGAAATATTTACATTGGTATTTAAGGCGTCCTTTGCGTCATTATTTACTTTAATGGCAATGTTGCCAATGGTGTCGGTTCGGAAATTGAAATTTGTTATTTTTAAATCGGTATTAAATTTATAATTCCCTGCAAGACTGTCGGCAACGATATTGCCGTTGATAGTGCCGCCTACCAGCAAAGAGTCTTGCTTCAACATTTTGGTCAATGTTTCGATTCTAAAATTGGATAAATTAACTGTAATGGGTGCGTTGATCTGCTGTGGTTCACTATTAATTGCCAAGCTTTGATTGCCATTAGAGATATTGAAATTATGTATCAAGATGCCATTTTTACCATACTGAATACGGTTGTCCTTTGCAACTTCCCAGCGTGCATAATCTAGCATTAAACTATCGGGTATCAAACTAAATTGGTACTTGCCGGAATCGATTTTGGTAAGTAAACCTATATGATAATATTTCTTTTTGTCCGCATCTCTTAGAATCAAACTGGTCCTTAAATTATTATTAAGCGCACTACCTGCAATGGCAGGATACAGCAACCGCAACGAAGACCCGATCTTGATTGCATCTGCATTTAACTGATAATAAAGAGCATCGCTGGTATATATATTTAATAATAGATGACGGATGGTATCCGTTCCATAAATAGCATGGGGCAACGATGCGTCAAGGCTGATGTTTTTGTTGGTAAGATTTCCTTTTAATTCCAGGGTATCCAGGCGCTTTAATTCCGGCAGTAGAGCACTAAGCAAAGGTGTTTTTGTGACCACTGCATAGAAATGCGCATCTACCAGATCTGTTGCAGAATCTTTGATAGCTTTTAAAGAATCGTCTGCTACCGGCCTTTTGCTAGAATCTACTAAGTCGGTATTGAAATATTTTTTGAGGCGCGTTGAAAGCAGTTCTGGGATTTTCGATAGTTTATATCTACCTGAAAACGTCGCATTTGCAATGGGACTATTCAATTGAATGAGCCCGGTATCTTTGACGTAATCAGACTTTAGCTGAATTGAATCTATAACAAAACGTTTGCTTTTATCCACAAAAAGTAAATGAGATGCCAATAGTGCTCCATTTAAAGAATCAACTGCGGCAACGGGAAAATTAGCTTCGATTTTTCCATGAAAGTATCTTGGGGCCTTTGATAGATGTAATGCCTGGAAATTGATGCTATCGATTACTATAGTCGTTTTTACGGATGGGTATTGTTTGCTTAAATCTGCATCACCATTGATTTGAAAATGCAGATTGCTATCTTCCATATTCGCATTTAATGTATAAGCTCCATTGGCTGCTGCTGCTGCTATATTTAAGTCGTGATAATTGTATCCATATATGTTTGCTTGCGCTACTTTTCCTTCTAATTTAAGGCTTGCTTTTTTGGGATTGAAAGAATTACCTTTTACATTCATGTGGAAGGAAACTTTGCCGAAGCTCTTCGGCTGTTGTAGGAGGTTCCCGACGTTTACATTGTGTGCCACTATATGGCCAGTGTATCTTTCTTTATCTTTTTGTTTTCGATCAATGGTTGCATTAACCGTCAAATTACCCTCGGTTGTTTTTAAAGAAAGCGCCGTGACAAACTGCGCTATAGTTCCCTTAAAGTTGCCGTTTGCGTGTATTGATTTTGGTATGGAAATATTGGAAGGAACCGATCCTCTTGGCGCCAATACTAGTAAGTCTTGTCTGGTGGTATTGAAATCTTTCAAATTAATATTTAAGTAGGCTTTGCTCGTATTGGGTAGCCCTTTTAGATACGCATCACCAGAAAAATTGGTATTACCGATACCGCTTATTTCGGTCGGTTGAATATGCAAATCGTTTACCTGACCATTGATCTTACTATTGATTTTGACGATGCTATTGGCGTAATAATTTATAGCCGGATATTTCGATAAAAACGGCGCAAATAGTAGTATATCTTTTACTGATAACTGGCAATCTTTTAAATTGACGTGTAAGCCCAGCAAGCCTATGTTTTTTGAAACTGCGTCTAAAGAGGGGTACGTAATTTCGAGAGATTGTTGGATGGTGCTATTGGGAGTTTTGAGACGTAGGTTTTTAAGAAAAGCACCATTTGGACCATAAAAAAAACTAGTTTTTAGCTCTTTTAAGGTTAAACCACTTTTCTCGGCAAAACTGAGTTGATCGATGTTCCCGGAAGTGGAATCAGTTTCGTAAACGAGATTATCCATGGCTAAATTAAAGTCGTTAATATTGATATGGTTATAATCGACTGCTTTTTCGATCGCTATGGCAGCTTTATTGTCAAATTGAAGCCTATTGTGGCTTATAGCAACTTTTTTAACTTTGATCGTCCAGGGCTTGCTTTGGGAAACTGAAACTAAAGTATCTATTTTCTTCGCATCTTTTATAATGATTTCTTTTGTTTTTTCAGGCTTTGCCAATACAATTTTTGCATCGGTACTATCTAAAGAAAAATTATTAATGGCGATTTTTTGATTGATAAAATCCAATTTGTCAAATGCCAGACGCAATTGGGTGAATCGTACGTTTGCCTTTATTTCAGGACTTGCATAAAGAACATATATTTTTGATAAGTCAATATTATCCAAACTTAGATGTAGGTTTAAGGGCTGACTAACCACTGTATCGGTTTTTATCGATCGATTCGCCGCTGTATTAAATTGAAGTAATTGCATATTGACATCAGACAGATTAATTTTTGGAACTGAAAAACGCATGGCATCTAAATCGAACTCTTTTACGCGGGTATCAAAATGACCGAGAAATAATTTTGCGTCAGTACCTGAAATAGAATCATTAAAACGGACTGATATTGTGTCAAGATTAATTTTATCTAAAGAGATTTTGAAGGAAGGGGAGCTGTGTTTAGATTGTTGAGGCTCATCGTTGTTCGCAAAAGCGTCAATGATATAATCAAAATTAAAAACACTATCACTGCCGCGGGAAATATGTGCGGTAATACCCTGCAGGTTGATGGCATTAATGTTCAGTTGCTTTTTGAAGAGTTTAAAAAAACTAAACCCGATTTTTAATTTTTCCCCATACAATAATGTGTCTTTTGACTGGTCCGCAAAAAAGACCTGATCAATTTCCAATGATTTAGGCAAATCCAGACTGATATGTCCAATGGAAACTCGCGTATGTATTTTTCTTTCTATATAAATGACGACTTTGTTCTTTGCAAAGTTTTGAACAGCAGGAATTTGAATCAAAACAGTAAGTAGTGCCACGAGCAAAATGATGCTCGCGATGATCCATAGTATTAGCTTAAATATTATACGTAGTGTTTTTTTCAAATATTTGTTTAAAGATAAATTTTTGTATTTGCTTCTACAAATCTTATGCTAATATAACATAAAGTTGTTTCAAGCTTTAGGAACCAGTTGACACTTTTGATAATTGTAAAGACTTTATTTCGCCTATAAGAAGAAGAAGAAGTGGGGGATAAATTTTAAAATCTATAAAGGCATATAAGCAAATTATTAACATTTTGCAAAAAGTATTACATAATATGATGCTGATATGTTAAACTCTTTTACCTTTATTCCTCATTCTTTTCAAAAAGCACGTGTTAGAGTATATCAAAAATAGTAATAGTGTGGTGTTTCAAGATTTTTTTAGTCTTTGGAATGAGCGGCTATATTTCTATTTTTTGAAAAAGACGAAAGACGGAGAAAATGCCCGGGAGCTCACGCAGCTTACTTTCATAAAATTTTGGGAATATCGCAGTTCATTATCTGATGAATACTCGTTGGAGACCCAACTATTCAGAAAAGCGAAGTTTGTTTTTATTGATTGGTTGAGAAAAGAAGCTATATTAAGAAAGAGAAAAGAAGCAGAAGCTGAATTTTATAATACTTCGCCCGAGGATACCATCCATTATTTTGAAGCGGAAAAATTACATAATGCTTTGGAGCAACTCCCCCCTATGCGCCGTAGAGTGATTGAACTCTCCCATCTTCGTGGTTATGCCTACAAAGAAATAGCAGAGAAATTAAACATCTCTGTAAAGACTGTGGATAACCATATTTACCAGGCTTTGAAGCAACTTAGAAAAATTATGTCCATATTTTTTCTCTAAAAAAAAATTGCCATAGGGAATTTTTATTTTTCAAACGTACTACTTAACAGATGGATAACAATATCACGCCCGAGATGATTGAACGGTTCCTCAACAATCAAAGTGATGAAGCGGAAGCAGAGCGAGTAGCAGCCTTTTTAAACAATGCCTCGCAAGACATTTTGAACCGCTATTTGCCTGATGATGAGTGGCAGGATGAGCCAGTAAGCCGGCACATGCCAGATGGCTTGCCTGAAGAGATGTGGCAATCTGTAGAGAAGGTGTCTTTGTTTAAGAATTATAGGGTAATTTATTTGAAACGGTTATTGGTTGCGGCCTGTAGTCTGGGAGTTCTTTTTATTGGCTACTATATTTATTCATCCAAAAATGACGTAACAGCAAGTAGTTCTAAACAACAGGTGGTGGCTGCGTCTATCAAAACTATCGTAAACAGGACCAATGCTGCTTTAAATACCGTTTTACCGGATGGCTCGAAACTGGTATTGGAGCCCCGCGCTTCTGTTCATTATTCCAGTTCTTTTAAAAGTAAGCGCGACATTTATTTATCCGGGACAGCATTTTTTAGTGTGACACATGACAGCGCACATCCGTTTGTGGTGCGTACCAATGGGATTGCCACTACCGATTTGGGAACGGAATTCTGGGTGGTAAATGGGGAAGCGGAGCACACCATAACCGTAAAGTTGATAGAAGGGAGCGTGATGGTAAGTTCTTTTGAAAAGTCTTTCGGGATGGATAATGTATACTTAAAGCCAGGCCAGAAAGTAGTCATCAATAAAGTAACGGGTACTGCTTATGTGAGTGAAAATGAAATAAAAAAAACGGTGACAAAACCACTTGCAATGCCTGAGAAACGAGTGGCTACGGGCAGTGCGGTATGGACCAATGCTGCTTATACATTTTCAAAATCGTCACTGGAAGATGTATTTAAGAAGTTGGAAATGCGTTATAACGTTATTATAAATGTAAAGCCAACAGATATTTCCGGATGTCAGTTTACTGGAAAAATCATGTACTCGGATTCGTTGGAGACATTGATACAGGCAATATGCGACATGAATAATCTTAAATATAGCAGACAAGGCAACACGATCGATATAAAAAAATAATTCATCAATAAAAGGTTTTAATTATTAATGACATCTCGCACTAAAGCAGGTGGTGTCTTTCTATTGTCAAAAAGCAACAAACTATGCAATCAAAAATTAGATTCTGTTTACTGGCATTTTTAATGCTGTGCGCACTCAGATCCGTTGCGCAAAATACGACTGAAATCAAGGGTTCTGTCCTTGCCGAAAATGGAACGCTGCTCAAAGGGGTTTCCATCAGAGTTGTAAACGCGCAAAACGATAAAGCTGTGTATACCGTTACCGATTCGTTGGGTGTATTTGCAGCCGATCTGCTGTATGGACAACCCTACAATTTTTATTTCTACTATGTAGGTTATTCTTCTGATTCTTTAATGAATTTTTCTATCAATAAAGGAGAACATAATTCTATTTTATTTCGTTTGAAAGAAGCAAAAACAACATTGGAAGATGTGGTGTTGATTGGTTATGGAACGGCTCGCCGGGGCGATGTTACCGGCTCCATTTCTTCTTACAAGCCGGGGGAAAATGAGGCTGCGACAAGTGTTTCTGTTGATCAGATGCTACAAGGAAAAGTTCCGGGATTACAAGTTACTAATTCTTACGCTGGGCCGGGTGCTGCTTCTTCTGTAGTTATCCGGGGTGCCAACTCTTTACGTGGAGACAACCAGCCATTGTATATAATTGATAATGTACCTCAACCTTCTACAGGTCAGTTTGGAGATAACGAATTAGGCGATAATCAAATTCCTGAAAATCCTTTAACAACGTTAAATCCTAGTGATATTGAAAGCGTGCAAGTTTTAAAAGACGCTTCGGCTACGGCTATTTATGGTTCACGTGGTGCGAATGGCGTTATTATCATTACCACAAAAAAAGGAGTCGTAGGCCGTGCTAAAATAAATTTCAACAGCAACGTCTCCAGTGCGTCGGCGGTGAGATTGCCAAAGATGCTGAATCTGGATGAATACGGTCAATTTTTGTTTGACAGAAGTGGTGTGCAAAGTTTTTACAATGTGGATGGGCAAACGCGTTATGTGTTTTCTGGTGGCTCTTACGATCCAAATAATGATAGCTCATATAATATTATTCAGGAAAAAGATTGGCAGAACGCAACATATAGAAACGCTGTTTCGCAGAATTATAATTTGTCCATTAACGGAGGAGCAGGGAAAACCACTTATTATTTATCTGGAAACTATAAGAATATTCAAGGCATTGTGAGAGGAACCTCTATGAAGATTGGCAACTTTCGCCTGAATCTGAATACTGATTTATCCAAGAAGTTGAAGCTGGCTACATCATTGAGTGGTGGTATCAGAGGAAATAATATGATGAATGGTGGAGATACGCGCGGTGGTGCCACTGGCTCCATCGTTAATGCAGCTTTGTATGCGGCTCCATTTGAATATCCTGCAGATGATCCTACATTAACCAGTAACCTGGATGCCCGTACGAATGCACTTTCCTGGATCAACGACTACGAAGATGTTACAAATGAAAAAACATTTAGAGCTTCTACGGAGTTAAATTGGAAGATTTCGAAGTTATTTTCTTATAGCTTGAGGTCAGGTATTAATGAAACGATACAAGACCGTTCAAGGTGGTTTGGGTTGCAATTGTTTCAAGGATATAATAATAATGGATATTTAAGCACGTCAACGCTTAATAGAAATAATTACACAGTAGAAAATCTTTTGCACTTTGATAAAAAAATTCAGGGTATTGTAAATATATCTGCCTTAGCCGGCGTAACCTATGATAAATACACTATGTTGAATAAGATAACTGTGGGTTCTAATTTTCAAAATTACCTGTTGACGGTAAATGGCATGAACTATGCGTCAGACGTAACTGTTTATCAGCCCGATCAGCAAGATTACCAATTATTATCATACCTGGGCCGTTTAAATCTTTCTTTTTTGAATGACAAGGTAATTGCTACTGCTAGTTTCCGTGCAGACGGATCGAGCAAGTTTACACCCGGAAATCGCTGGGGTTATTTCCCGTCAACGGCTATTGCATGGAGAATGGAAAAAGAAAGATTTATTCAAAATTTGAAATGGATCAACCAACTTAAATTACGTGTGGGGTACGGAAAAACCGGTAGCCAGTCTATAAGCCCCTACCAAACACTTTCGTTTTATTCTCAAAACTCCTATTACGCCGACAACAGTGGCGGTGTAGCACTGGGTATTAATGTAGGTGGTTTACCCAATAGAAGCCTTACCTGGGAAACTACTTCTTCTTATGATGCAGGCTTAGATTTCGCTGTCTTAAATTCAAGACTATCGGGCACGGTCGACGTTTATTCAAAAGAAACAAACAACTTGTTGATTAACAAAAATATTCCGCTATCTGTCGGCTTTGCTAGCGTTATTCTCAATCAAGGTTCATTAAGCAACAAGGGGGTTGAACTAAGCTTGAATGGAGACGTAATAAAAACCGAGAACTTTAGATTTTCACTTGGTGGAAATATAAGCTTTAATACATCCAAAATTCAAAAACTTGGATTGCCCGAAGGGCAATTTGGCGATACTTCTTATGTAGGTTATTTGGGTAATACGCTGGGCGATCATTATGGTGCTGCCAACATCTTTATTCAGTGAAAAGCGCCAGGATTATTTTGGGGCTATAAGACCAATGGCATTTATCAAACAGGGGATAATATTACCGTCACTAAAGATTTAAACAACTCCGTACCTACACCTGGTTCAATAAAATTTGTCGATCAAAATGGGGATAATATTATTGACAGTAAGGATTTGACCATCATCGGAAATCCAAATCCTAAATTTACTTATGGTTTCAATACTTCTTTTGAATATAAAAATTTCACATTAGATGCCAGTTTTAATGGTGTCTATGGCAACCAGATTTTAAATGCAAATCTCAGAGATCAGGCAACGCCCTCCATGCAGTCTGCCAATTTAAGAGAAAATGTATTTGAAAATATGTGGTCGTCCACTAACGCCAGTAACAAGTATCCCTCACCCTCAAAAAATATTCCTAACGTAGTAACGGATAGGTATATTGAAAACGGAAGCTTTCTGCGGTTGTCTAATTTGACGTTGGGCTATAAATTACCGGCAAGTGTTGTAAAGCGTCTGGGATTAAGCAGTATTAATATCTATGCTACAGGGCAGAATCTATTGCTAATTACCAAGTATTCTGGCTTTGATCCGGAAGTCAACTCCTTTGCATTTGATGGTTTAAGGCCGGGTATTGATCTCAATTCTTTTCCCAATGCACGTGTATATGTGTTAGGGTTAAATGTCAATTTTTAATTATTCTGTTTCATCCATAATATTTTATTTATGAAAAAATTACTCATAATATTGATTGTAGTTGTTGCGCTTGCCACATCCTGCAATAAACTTTTGAACGAATCACCGAAATATTCTGTCAATAATACCAATGTTTTCAATAGTGCAACTACTACGCAAACAGCGTTAAATGCATGTTATGGCTGGTTGATTAGTTGGAATGCTTATGGACAAGCTTATTTTGAATTGACGGTAGGGGCCTCAGGATTGTCTTGGGCGCAAACCAACGGAGGTGATCAGGACCAGCTGGCTTCGTTTAATACTTTAAATACCAAC
This sequence comes from Arachidicoccus sp., assembly GCF_050436765.1. Classification (NCBI taxonomy): domain Bacteria; kingdom Pseudomonadati; phylum Bacteroidota; class Chitinophagia; order Chitinophagales; family Chitinophagaceae; genus Arachidicoccus; species Arachidicoccus sp. The sequence continues at coordinate 37,665 of NZ_JBNQGD010000002.1, forward strand.
GGCACTCTGGGACAAGTATGGGCAGGGATGTATAAAACTATTGGCGAGTGTAATTCGTTTATAGAAAATGTTTATGGGGGATCGCTGAGCAATGCGCAAAAGAATTATTATGCTGCTCAGGCACGCTTTATTAGGGGATTGTGTTATTTCAATTTGGCCGGCATTTATGGTGATGTGCCTTTGCGTATTTCGGCTTCCAATGTAGATAGCGTAAATATGTCCCGCACACCTAAGGCCGAGGTATATAAACAGGTGGCTGCCGACTGGCAATTTGCCGCTCAATATTTGCCGACTTCCGATAATTCGACTGAAACTGCTGCTGCTGTACCTACACGCTATGCCGCCTATGCCTATTTGGCCAAATTATATTGGTTTTTAGGCAGCAATGATAATACACCAATGTCGCCCAATTGGGCGATTGCGAAAACTTATGGCGACTCCGTTTTGAGTGCAGGATCTTATGCTTTAGAGTCGAAATTTTCCAATTTGTTTATCGATGGAACTAACAATTCCAAAGAAATAATATTTAAACTCAATGTATCGACTGCATTGAATGGGCTGGGAAGTCGCATTAGCTGGGTATTTGCCCCATCTAAATCTACAACAGGTATTTCATGGGGAAGGTTTAAATTCTCAAAAGGTTTTTACGATTTATTCAAAGGTACTTATAATGATGACCCCCGATTGACAGCCTCTTGCGCGACTACATTTAAAAATGTAAGCAATGGAAGCATCAGTTACACCTATCCTTATATATCGTATAAAGTGGCAGGCCAAACGGTAGTAGACTCTCTGCACTATTCCCTATTGCAAACCCCTACCCCTCCTACAGTAGCCGAATTAAACAGTCAAAACCCTAAGCTGGTAAGCACGTTTACTGCTGCAACAGGTGCAAATGAAGGTTGGCCTTACTATAACAAATATACCGACCCTACTGCAACAGCGCAATTGGGTAAAAAACAGATTTTAGTTTACAGGTATGCCGATTTCCTTTTATTAATGGCTGATGTGAATAATGAATTGGGCAATTCTGCCACTGCAGTTTCATTATTAAACCAAGTGCTTACAAGAGCCAGAACATCGGTAACACCTGCAGCTACCTATCCGCAAAATGTGAATAATTCTTTATCGCAGGCTCAGCTAAGGGATAAAATCTTTTATGAAAGGTTATTTGAGCTCGCCGGTGAGCCGGATATGTTTTTCGATACCAGAAGGCGCGGTACCGAGTACTTAAAAAAAGTATTGAGTATATATAATAATGATTCTATCTCTTATGCTTTTGCGACCAATCCGGCTGTGAGCGGAAATAATTTTAAAGACCGTTTAGTCAATGGCGGTAATTTGTCAAGCGATTTTTTAAAGAAGAATCTACTACTTCCTATTCCCCAGTCAGAATTGAATACCAACACTTCAATAACACCCGCGGACCAGAATTTTGGATATTAGAGTTGGAGACAGCTGTCATTTTTAATAACAAATACTTTTTATGAAAAGAACAAGTACTTTGCTGCTAATACTATTTCTCTTCGGCTTTCTTCCAAGGTCGCATGCCAAGGGGCCTGAAGCAACTGGGGATAATGACATCGTATTGAGCAGAGAGGGTAATAAAACAGACAATACTTATCGAATAATTTATTTTCTTACCGAATCGAACAAGATATCCGTTGCTCAATTTTTAAAGGAAAGAGAACAACAGGCAAAAAAATTGACACACGTCATTTATTTTCCTTCGTCGATAGATATAGATATTGATGAAAATGAAGATATCGCATTATCATCTGCTGAAATGGCCGACTGGCAGGCTTTGAAGGATGCTGCTACAATAGATGGGTTTAAACCAATGTTTGGTTTTCATAAAAATATGGATATCATTCGTAGAACACTTCAGCATGAAAATTCGCGGACGCTACTAATTCAGCATATTATAGAGTTACAGCAAATGCTTAAGGGCGCCGGAATCGATTTTGATATAGAGTATCCGTCTTCAGCGAGTGATACAAAATTGCTTGGCGTTTTTTTCAATCAGTTAAGAAAAGCAATGAGTACTAATGTATTGCTGTCGGCAGATGTTGGCCCCAAAAGTTTTACGCTCAGCCCATTGGGTCATTTGGAAGGAAATGTAATAAACAATTCTTTGGACTGGATAAACTTAATGTCTTATGGAAAAGGCCAAAACAACGGTTTGCAGATGATGTATTCGATTGTAGCAGAATATGCCCGCAAGCATGTAGATGCCCGTAAAATGGTGATTGGGCTTCCTTTTTATGCAAAAGCATATTATACGGATGAGGCTGGTGAAAAAAAAGCATTTATACCCTCCTATGAATATCTGGTCCAACATATTGGCGCTGACGACATGTATTCTGATTCCCTAGCATTTGACAAGCCAGGTGCCGATCCAAATTATTTATTATTCAATAGCCCATCGATAATTGAAGAAAAAGCAAAGTTTGCTAGATCTTATGGCGGTGTGATGGCCTGGCATTGGCGAGATGATGTTGTCGGTGAGCACTCTTTAACCGGCGCAATAATAAGAGGTAAAAGGTGAATAGTTTTTTCGGAATTCAATCCCACAATGGAAACTTTGCGGATAGATTATTAAATTCTATTTTATTTTTTGCATTATTCTGCTTTTCTTTGTTTTTATGTATTACATATTTAAAAATAGGTTATCTATTGATTACTATTTTAAATAAATTATAATTGTTTTTTCGATATTTTATAATCCTAATGTTTTTTAAATGAAGAAAATTATTTTATGCGCTTTGATGGTTGTCACGGGTTTTATGGTCCGTGCGCAAAAACTCAGCATTA
>NZ_JBNQGD010000003.1:0-3202 GCF_050436765.1 Arachidicoccus sp.
CGTTTTTGGACTCTTAGCCACCTTTCTAGGTATGCTTATTTTAAGATGAAATGTTATAAGCAAGCAAGTTTATTCACAAAAACTCTAGTCCAGTTTATATGGTTGTCCGTTAACAACTACATTTTCCATGGAGATATTCTTATAAGGCGTTTCAAATATTGGCTTTTGGGCTTTCACATTAATATCCTTGAAGCTTATATTAGATACCTTATCGAGTGAATTTCCCTTCATTCTGCCTAGATACTCGCACTGTACATTCACATTGGAAATACTGACATTTCGAACGGTACCAAATGGCTTTGCGGTACTTCCTTTCATATCGAAAAACTGTGTCCATGGAGACATCATTACGATTGTACCACATTTACCAGTAATACCATCCACTTTTACATTTTCATAGATCTGATAGGTATCTGGACGCATTTTGAACAGCAGAATGGGATTATTATTATCCACCTTACAGTTTTTTATTTCAATATTTTTCCCGTGAATACATTCACTACCAAAAGTTAGACAGGCATTTACCCTACCATAAGTACAATTCTCAATCAACACATTTTCTACCATTCCATTGCCAGCTATGTTTTGCGCATCAGGCCCTTTACCACCTTTAATACATACGCCGTCATCATTTACCGAAATATAGCAATTACGAATTAACACATTTTTACATACATCGATATCCACCCCATCGGTACTGGGTGCCGGCACTGGGCTAAATGAAGAACGAATATCACAGCTATCAATTAAAACATTCGTACACTGATACAAATGTGTAGTCCAGAAACCGGAGTTATGTAGTTTAACGTTTTTTATTACCACATCATTGCATTGCCAAACAAAAAGCAAACGTGGACGATGAACTTCCAAATTAGTGAACGCTTTACCTTCTTTTTTCGCCTCTTTTCTACGTTTCCAAAAATCCGCCCAATAACTCAATCCATTTCCGTCGATTGTACCGGGGCCTGTAATACTAAAATTGTTTACATGGTAAGCATTGATCAATGCGGCATAATAGTACAGATTGTGCCCCTCCATACGAGAAGGACCATATGGGTAATCACCAATATTATCCGAGCCTTTTAACTTAGCTCCTTCCATTAGCGCTAGCTTTGTCTTAGGCTTAAAAAATAAAGCTCCTGTAAGAAAAACGCCCTTAGGAATAACAATTGTGCCGCCTCCATTCAAAGCAGCTTTATCAATAACACTTTGTATAACTTCTGTATTTAACTTGTTACTATCCAGACCTGCGCCGTAATCGGTAATTACATAGTCTTGTGCATTGACTTTAATAGCAGCTGTAAAAATGATCAAAAAAATAAGTACTATTCTCATGAATAAAACTGGATTTTAATACTTGAACGTAAAATGAATATAAACAAATATAATACAATCTCAGCTCAGTAATTGTAGAAATAACAAAAATTTTCAGAGCACAGAATTAAAACAAAAAAATGGCTCAAAAATTGCATTACTTGAATGTATAAAATAACAGAATTATGGGATTCAAAAAGGTATTAATTGCCGTCGATAGCAGTCCTTGCTCCCTACACGCCGTCAAAAAAGGGGTCGCTTTAGCACGGGCGCTCAATGCAGCGGTCGCTCTGATTTTTGTCATTGACAGAAGTCATGAAATTGTAAGTTCCGACCTTGGCATCACACCTCTTCAAAGCGAAAGTATCCTATTGCAACAAGCGGAAGAAACGGTGAATCAAATGATAAAGATGTATAGCCAGGATAACAATATGGAAATAGGCAAATTCCTTCCTGAAGGCTTCCCCAAAGATGAAATTTTAGCTACCGCCAAGCAGTGGAAAGCAGATTTAATTGTAATGGGTACACATGGAAGAACGGGGCTAGCGCATTTTCTTATGGGAAGTATTGCCGAATATGTGGTTCGCCATGCTTCCATTCCTGTAATGGTCGTACCACAACATGAATAATAATTCCCATCGAAGTAAGATTATAATAACTCATCAATGGCTTTCGCCAAATCTTCATCTTTCCTTGTTACCACATCTCCCGCATCATGTGTGGAAAGTGATATTTCAACCTTATTCCAAGTATTTGTCCAAGTAGGGTGATGGTCCATTTTTTCAGCAATCAAAGCCACACGTGTCATAAAGGCAAAAGCCGCTGAGAAATTCTTAAACTCAAACTTCTTGTGTAATTTATTTTCTTTCTGCTGCCACATAATTTTCAAATTTAGTATTTAAAGGTAGCAAGATTAAATGCAAGTATATCTTAAAATTCGACCGGCAATGCACAAATTTTCTTCTAAGTTGTGACATTTTTTTTGTCGCAGCGAATTTATGAAGAGCGGGCGTACATATCTCTTTGCCCTCATTCAAAAATGTATTCCCCACAGTATAAGACGACTTTGCTTAAACTATTGGCCAAGCCGCTGATTGACTGAATTGCCTATTGCATTTTTTTGATCCTTTGACTGAATCAAAATATCAGATACGGTAACAAAGGCAAAAAATGGTTTAAGACAATGTTTAGCGCTTTGGAATTCAATGCTATTTTTAATACACGACTTTTTTAAAAAGAAATAGAAATATTTGTAAAATACGTCTACTAAAACCCACCGCTACGATGACCACTACCCTTTCCACCTGTGCCAAATCCGTCAAATTCCCCAATTTTCTTTCGGCGTTCTCCATTAACATTCATTTTTCCCGACCCTTTTCTACCCCCAAATTTGCGTAGGTTGTAGGTAAAGGTGAGCATAAAATAACGCCGAAGTACATTGGTTTGCGATTGCCTTATATAGTTGTCAGTACGACTAAAAGAAATGCCTTTACTTTTATTGAGTATATCGTTTACCGTAAGTTTTACCTCTCCAGAATTATTCTTAAAGAACAATTTAGCTATGCTTAGGTTCCAACGTGGAATGCTCGTATTTTGTCCCTCGGGCAAACCCGCGTAAAAAGCATAATTAAATTTCGACATAGCTTCCCAGCCTGACTTGCTATACCAAGTACCATCAAAAGAAATAGATTGCGAATAATAGTTTCCATTCTGCGCTTTATTAACCGTATAGGTCGTAATATGATAGGAAGGATCAGTAGAAAGATTGATATCAAAAGTCTCTTTCAAATTGGTGGACCACCGGATGGTTTGACTAAAATTTGTGTTGTAGGTAAAATTCCTTTCACCATCTATCAGACTCGCCACACGTTCATTAGAAGCCCGGGTC
>NZ_JBNQGD010000003.1:3212-19533 GCF_050436765.1 Arachidicoccus sp.
GGCGAAGCAAGAGAGAATCCCCAATTGACGTAACCACTTACCGAATAATTACCATTTAAATTGACGGGAATAGACGAGTCACCTCCATTGGATAACCTTGTAATAGAGTTGACAATATTATTTTTCGTAAAACTTCCATTGAGCATGGCAAAAAAGGTATTGTTCGTCTCTTTATTGATATTGGTATATCTTAATAAAAAAGTATTATTAAATTCTTGTTTCAAATCCGGATTACCAGAAACAATATTCAACGGGTTGGAATTGTCGATAACCGGTTGTAATTGCTGCACATTGGGTTGATTGGTCCTTCCATGATAATTAAACCTAAGGCGCTTGTATTGGGAAATCCGGTAAGAAAAGCTTGCAGTTGGATAGAGATTTACATAATGTTGCGTCAAGAATAAATCTTTTGACAAATTATTGCTTTTCAAATTACCTAACTGCACACCCGTACCCGCATTGAAATTAATTATGCCATTATTATACAAATAGCTTAAAGTGGCACGATTTGACTGATAAATATTATCATATTTATTGGTAAGGATTGAATCGGCCAATGTATACTGCATCGTAGCACTATCAAAATTATAAGTTCGCCTATCAGAAGTATTTTCACTAACTGAATTATTTATTTCGAACTGAATTAACTGATGTACCGCAATAGGTTCTGTATAGGCCAAAGTCGTACTAATCGACTTCGAATTGTTATGCGCATTAAATAATTGATTGGTATAGCTTGCACTATCGCTTAGATAAGAAAATATGTCGGAGTAATTTAAGCCGCTGGCGTTTCCAGAATTGGTGCTTAAATTATTATTGATAGAAATAGTACGTCCGGGCTTGAAGAACCGATGGCGAAAAGTAATGCCTACGGCCGCATTTCCACCACTATTTGTGCGGCTATTTTTTGTAAAAGTCTTGCTGATAGCTGTAGAGTCTGCGCCATTTATCATTCTATCGATGAAGCTATTGGTGGTCCCTGAATTGCGACCATTGGAGAAATTGACATCCGCTCTAATTCTTAGTTCGTTTAAGGTGTCGAATTTGGTATCCCAATTCAAATTTACTGCATGATTCTGACTCGAATTATTACTCGTTCTTACCTGACTGGTGTTCTGCGTAGTATCGTTTTGAAATAATCTCTGCGTATAAGATTGAGATGCGGAAATATTATCGCTATTATCATAAGAATAGCTTCCTGTGAAATCTGTTTTCTTTCCAAAATTGTCCCGGTAATTAATAGCTCCCGATATTTTCTTGGACAATCCATTCTGGCCACCTCCAATATCCATTGCAAAGGGTTGCTTATAGGTTTTATTAAATGCTCCAACTAATGAAATTCGTCTATCACCCATAAATCTGAAAACACGTGCGTGTGCATCATAGAACAAATTATTCAATGACGCCTCATCATTTCCAACTGCCGCAGAAGACTTGCCAAACCAACCTTTTCGTTTATTTTTCTTGGTAACAATATTGATAGTTTTAATAGTGTTGCCATCATCGAAACCAGTGAATTCGCTTTGATCGGTCTTTCCGTCAAATACCTGAATTTTTTCTACAACTTCTGTGGGCAAGTTTTGTGTAGCCATCTTTGGATCATTGCCAAAAAATCGCTTCCCGTCCACAAAAATCCTGGCAACTTTTTCTCCCTGGGCAGTTATATTTCCATCGTCATCCACTTCTACACCGGGGAGCTTTTTCAATAAATCTTCGACTACAGCGTTGGGTTTCACACCATAAGCGTCTGCATTGTATTCTGTAGTATCTCCATTCATCTTTACCGGAATAATGGCAGTTACAACCACTGTTCCTAATTCATTGACAGACTCCTGCAATATAATTGGAGGTAAAGAATCATGAGGATGGCCCTGAGATAAACTAATTTCCTTCTCACGTACATCAAAACCTTGATAAGAAACACGCAAAACATAATCTCCAAAAGCCACCTTGGAGAAGGTAAATTGGCCGGCAGTATCCGATAACGTTCTTTTGACAACGGATGAATCTCTTGGATTCAAAAGACTGATAGAAGCGAAACTCAAATTATGAGAAATCGTATCTAAAATACTTCCATTAATTGAACCATAAGAACTGTTTTGTTGCGCATTTACTTTAGAAAAAATAAAACAAAACAAAATAGCACTTACAGTCAAAAGCAACTTCATAATTTATAAGGGGATAATGGATAAAATTGACCTCTTAATGCCAAAATGCCGGTTAATAATGGTCGGTTAAAATCCACCACGACCTCCACCGTGGCCACCACCAAAGCCACCGTGACCACCGCCAAAGCCACCATGATCTCCGCCCCTGTTATTCCAGGACCGATTACCATTCCTATCACCTTTTTTCCCAAATTGTTTAAGATTGTAGGTAAAAGTAAGCAGCACATAACGCTTCAATATATTGGTGGTCGTCTGTGAACTGTAATTACCGTTACGCTGAAAATCGACTCCCTTATTATCATTTAAAATATCATGTAGCGATAAACTGATTTCTCCTGCTTTATTTTTAAATATTTGTTTGGTGACACTTGCATTCCACAGAGGAATTCCGATGTTTTGTCCAGGCGCGTTACCTCTATAAAAGGTATAATCAAAATCAGATGCAATTTGCCAGCCAGAGTTGGTATAAAAAGTACCTTCAAAGGAGGTTGATTGAGAGTAATAATTAGTATTATTGCTATTGGCACCGCTGGTAATACTATATTTCGAGATGTTATAGGCAGGGTTAACTGATATATTAATATCAAAGGATTTATCCATAGAAGTACTCCAACGAATACCTTCTGAAAAAGAAGTGGTATAAGTAAAATTCTTTACACTATCTATCAAACTTGCATTTCGGCTATTAGAAATATTGGTGCTAAAATCAAAATTAGACTTAGGTGATTTTAAGGGGACACCAAAATCAAGGTACCCACGCAATGTATAATCACCATTAATATTTATAGGCACAGTAGATTGTCCGCCATTAGACAAACTAGTAATGGCATTCTGAATATTATTATGGACAAATGACGCATCTATAAATGCAAAGAACGATTTACCGCCGGTCCTGTCAATGTTATTATACCTCAATTGGAAGTGGTTATTAAACTCCTGTTTCAAATTAGGATTGCCAGAAGTAATATTCAGGGTATTTGAACTATCAATAATTGGTTGCAGTTGAGAAATAGACGGTTGGTTGGTTCTTCCTTGGTAGCGGAAGAACAACTTCTGCGTTTTCGAAAAATTATAGGTAAACTTTGCCGTCGGATAAAAGTTTACATAATTATTGGTAATTAAACCGTAGTTCTTGCTTAGGTTGTTGCTTTCCATTTTGCCAAACTGCACGCCACCAGAAAAATTAAAATTAATGGTTTCGTCATTATACATATATCCCAGTGTTCCTCTATTAGACATATATTTATTGACAAAATAGTTCGTTAGCGTATTATTTTGACTAGTATATCCGTTTGTTAAGCTATCAAAATCATAAGTTTTCCTATTGGCTGTGTTGTTAGAGAAGGAATTATTGTATTCTAATTCCAATTGTTGATGCACACCAATAGGTTCCGTATAAGTTAATGTAGTGGAAAGCGAATTATTATTAGTAGTATTTATATTACGTTGATTAATGGTCGTGTCAGTATGCAAAAGCAAATTTTGGGTGCGTGTAAAATTGTTTCCAATACTATTAGAGTTGCTATTACTATACTGCATATCCAAAGTTATGGTACGGCCCTTCTTCGCAAACGCATGCATATAAGTTGCCGCCACACCAGCATTGCGGCTGGTATTGTCAGAATTACGATTCGCATTGGAGAGGGTTTTGGGTATACTCACTCCGTTGGGAAGACTATCAATTTGTGTGCTAGAGATATCGTTACTATTTGACTTATTAAAGGATAGACTTGGTCTAAAACGTAGCTGGTTAGAAGAATCAAACATAGTCGTAAAATTTAAATCAACCGATTGATTCTGCGTCGATGTTTTAGTCGAATCGTTTGAATATGTATTACTATTTTTCGCAGAGTCTGTAAAAAATCTTTGAGTAATTCCATTTTTCAACAAATTTAAATCTGTGCTATTAAAACCATAGTGTCCACTAAAATCAGTTTTTACTTTTTTGCCAAAACTATCTCCAAAAAATAAAAAAGCCGCAGCAGTTTTAGTAAGCCCATTCTTATTGCCTTGGTCAGAACGTGTAAAGTTCTGCACATTTATATTATTTAACTGCCCAAAAAGCCCCACCTTCATATCGCCACTGAATCTCATTATACGCGGTGTTACCGTATACAGTGGATCTTTTAAAGACGCATTATCATTCCCTATACCCGCTGAGGTTTTCCCAAACCAACCATGACGCATGGCAGGCTTGGTAACAATATTAATTGTTTTAATGGTTGTCCCATCATCAAATCCACTAAATTCGCTTTTGTCGCTTTTGCCATCAAACACTTGAATTTTATCTACTACGTCCTTAGGCAAATTTTGTGTTGCCATTTTAGGATCGCTGCCAAAAAAACGCTTACCATCTACAAACACGCGAGAAACAGCCTCTCCTTGAGCGGTAACTTTTCCATCTTTGTCCACCTGTACACCTGGTAACTTTTTCAGCAAATCTTCTACTGTCGCAGTGGGTTTTGTGCCAAAGGCATCGGCGTTATAGGAAGTTGTATCTCCATTTAATGTTACCGGAATAACAGCCGTAACCGTCACAGTACCCAACTCGTTAGTTGATTGCTGTAAAGTAATGTCACCCAAATCTAGAGCAGGTTTGGCATTGGTAAAGGCTACATATTTATTCAGAATTTCGTATCCCTGAAAAGAAATACGTAGGATATAGGTATCTAAGGGTAAATTCGAAAATTTAAAATTACCTACACTGTCTGACAGGGTATTTTTCACAATGGAGGTATCTCGCGCGTTAATTAACGAGATGGATGCCTTATCAACATTATGTGAAATCGTGTCCACAATTACGCCCGACAAAGTACCGGAGGCTACGTTACTTTGTGCCTTTGCAACTGATATACAAAATATCATTAAGCAAACAGATAAAAATTGGCGCATAAAATTTATTTTGGCTTTAAAATTTAAAAGAGGTTCGACTTTTATATTTTCATTAAGTTTAAACGAAGGTCTCTCCCTAAACTTTCAATTAATGAGATATTCGGTAGAAAGGACAAAGGTTTAGGTGAAATGCCGTTAAACATTAAAAATATTGCCCATAAGAAGGCAAATAAATATTTTATCAAAATAAAATATTTATCATTTTTCCCTTAAGTAAAAACTTTAGAATTTATTTTTCCACATCATGCTTTCAATGGGCCTATTGGGCTGACCACTGTATTTAGCATTTTTCTTTTGATTATACTTAACCTCAATTTCTCCATCCACGGGAAAATATATCAGTTGCCCAATGGGCATTTTGGGATAAATACGTACAGGTTGCTTACAAGAGATCTCCAGCGTCCAGTTACCACAAAATCCAACATCTCCTTTCCCGGCTGTCGCATGGATATCAATCCCTAATCGACCAGTAGAAGATTTTCCTTCCAAAAAAGGAACCTGCGCATGCGTTTCTGTATACTCAAGTGTCACGCCCAAATAAAAAATGTGCGGTTGCAAAACGAAGCCTTCTTCAGGGATCTCAAAGTATTCAATAGTATTGTGCTTTTTGGCATCTAATACTTCATCTTTGTATACCGCAAGTGTCGTACCCAAATGCACGTCATAACTATTACTACCCAGGCATTCCCTTTCATAAGGTGATATTTTAATCGTTCCTTTCTCCATCTCCTCCAAAATACGTGTATCTGACAGAATCATGATTTTTACTGTTCGTTTTAGAATATATTTGCAAATATATATTTTATATAAAACAAAATAGATTTTCTACCTACCCATGCCACTGTTTTATCAATTTGATGTGAATGAAAATACGCGGCTTGCTATTTGGCATATCGAAGAAAATGAATCATTTTTTTTGAAAAGAGTTACTCTAAAGAGTGAAATCACACATCCACATAAACGTCTTCAACATCTGGCTGGAAGATACTTGCTCCCTTTTTTATTTTCCGATTTCCCTAATGAGGAGATTTTAATTGCCGATAGCAAGAAGCCATATTTAAAAGATGAGACCTATCATTTCTCTATTTCGCATTGTGGAAATTTCGCAGCGGCAATTGTTAGCAAAACACAAAGAGTCGGAATTGATATTGAAATTTTCACTGACAAAGTTTTTAAGGTAAAAGAAAAGTTTCTAAATAAAGAAGAGAGAGACTTCGCAGAAAAATATCAAAACAACCAGCCCTTGTTTACCACGCTTTGGTGCGCCAAAGAAGCAATTTTTAAATGGTATAGTTTTGGGAAAGTAGATTTTAAAAATAATATTTTATTACAACCATTCATCTTTAATGACGATGGAGTGATCGATACAATTTTTAAAAAAGAAAATAAAAGCATTTCATTGATTACAAAATTCAAGCTATTTGAAAACTTAAGCCTGGCCTGGATTGCAGTATAAAACAAAAATCCCGCAGTAGCGGGATTTAGATAAAAATGTGTTAGTAAGTATGGAATGAAAACTTCCTACCACAATATTAAAACTACTTTTCGCCAATGCAAAATAATTTCCACTATTTTTTATTCACAGTTTGAAAAAAAAGTGTGCATTTCTTTTACGAGAAGAAGGTTCTTTTCAAAAATTTAGAAGATTTATTTAATCAAACATTGATAAACAAAGGCCCGCAAATCTATTAAGCATTTATAACAATATTTAACAAGGAAATAAAAACAACATTTGTATTTTTAAGAAAACAACAAAACAAATAGCATGCAATTCCCTACATCCATAAGTTTAAAGCAAATAAGCGATTTAATAAACGCCGAAATTATTGGCGACGAAAATGCCGAAGCTAAAGGCATTAACGAAATACATAAAGTAGAAGACGGCGACTTGGTTTTTGTGGATCATCCAAAATATTATGCAAAATGCTTACAAAGCGCAGCTACACATATCATCATCAATACAAAAGATATTGAGGTTCCCAAAGGAAAAAATTTATTATACGTAGAAAATCCGTTTGAAGCATATCTCACTATCGTCAACCATTTCAGACCATTCACTCCTGCAATGGAAGCTATTAACAGCAACGTACAAATAGGTGAAAATACCATTATCATGCCCAATGTTTTTATCGGTAAAGATGTAAAAATCGGCAACAACTGTGTCATCTATCCAAATGTTTCATTGATGGATTATACGGAGATCGGCAACAATGTTATTATCCAATCAGGAACAGTAATTGGCAGTGACGCATTTTACTACAACACAAAAAAAACGCAAGACGTCTGGTACAAGAAAATGCAAAGTTGTGGCAATGTACGTCTGGAAGATTTCGTGGAAATAGGTGCCGCCTGCACCATTGACCGGGGTGTTACAGCAACCACCGTAATTGGACAAGGCACAAAAATTGATAACATGGTACATATCGGTCATGATACCCAAGTAGGAAAGAATTGTTTATTCGCAGCACAAGTAGGTATTGCAGGTGCCGTAGTTATTGAAGATGGTGTTACGCTTTGGGGGCAAGTGGGTGTAGGAAAAACATTGACCATTGGCGAAAACGCTGTGGTAATGGCTCAAGGCGGTGTTCCTTCTTCTTTAAAAGGTAATAAAACTTATATGGGGTTCCCGGCAGAAGATGCCGGAATAAAGAGGCGCGAATATGTGTGGATAAGACGCATTCCGGAAATTTGGGAGAAAGTAATGAAGGCTTAAGTGAGCATTCGCTACGAACGCCGCAGCCTTCTATTGTTTAATTTTTAAAATCTTTATTATGGAATTAAAAAATAAGCGTTTACTACAAACAGAAACATTTATCGATAATAAATTTTCTAAAAGTACTGACAAGTCTGCATTTGAAGTAACCAATCCTGCAAACGGAAAAGTAATTTGCACTGTAGCCAATGCAACAGAAAAAGATACTTATAGAGCCATTTCCGCGGCAAATAAAGCTTTCATTAATTGGAGCACCACCAGTGTTCTGGAACGCTCCAAATTATTAAGACGTTGGTATGAATTAATCGTCGAAAACAAAGAAGACCTAGCCTTCATATTAACGACCGAACAAGGAAAACCTTTAGGTGAAGCCTTGGGAGAAATCAACTATGCCGCAAGTTTTGTGGAATGGTTTGCAGAAGAATGTAAAAGAACCTATGGCGAAACAATTCCCTCTAGTAATAATGCCAAAAGATTAAAAACCATTAAACAACCTATCGGTGTTGTTGCAGCCATTACCCCCTGGAACTTTCCAACTGCGATGATTACACGCAAAGTGGCACCGGCTATTGCAGCAGGCTGTACCGTTGTGCTGAAACCGGCAGAAGATACACCTTTGAGCGCGTTAGCTTTAGCAAAATTAGCTTTAGAAGCGGGCATTCCAAAAGGAGTCCTAAATATTTTACCTACAACTAATTATAAAGAGATTGGTGAAATTTTAACCACCCATCCAGACATCGCGAAAGTTTCCTTCACCGGCTCCACTGCTGTTGGTAGATTATTAATGCGACAGTCTGCTACCACGTTAAAAAAACTTTCTCTCGAACTTGGAGGTAATGCACCTTGCATTATTTTTGATGATGCAGAAATGGATAACGCTGTAAAAGGTGCTATGGCTACTAAATATAGAAATGCTGGACAGACCTGCGTTTGCGCGAATAGAATTTTAGTTCAGAAAAGTATCTATTCCAAATTTATGAAAAAATATGCCGAGGCCGTAGAGGCTTTAAAAGTAGGAGACGGAACAAAAAAGAATATCACTATCGGCCCGCTGATTAATCAGGAAGCGATTGATAAAGTCAATAATTTATTAAAAGACGCGACTGAAAAAGGTGCAAAAATTTTATTAGGAGGCGGCAAGCACAAAGCAGGAAAATTATTTTTTCAACCAACTATTATCACGCATTGCTCAAGTAAAATGCAACTAAGCAAAGAAGAAATTTTCGGGCCGGTATCTTCCATTTTTATTTTTGAAACAGAAGAAGAGGCTATTGAGATGGCCAATGATACAGAATACGGTTTAGCGGCTTATTTCTTCTCTACAAACATCAATCGTATCATTCGTGTAAGCGAACAATTACAATATGGCATTATCGGCATCAACGATGGAATAATTTCAACAGCCGAGGCGCCATTTGGCGGCATCAAGCAAAGCGGCTTTGGCAAGGAAGGAAGCTTTTATGGAATTGAGGAATATCAAATTACTAAATATATTTGCACCGGAAATTTATAAGCAAACCCTCAAAATGAAAAGAAAAACATCTTTCGTACGTTTCATACCATTCCTTCTTTGGATTGTTTTGGTATATATTCTATTGACATTGCCGGGAAAAGATTTTGGCAGCTTAGAAATCGATATTCCCAACTTGGATAAGATCGTGCATATGGGCTTGTTTGGCGGTGTGGTTTTCTGGTTTGGCTTCGCCTTTTTTAAAACAGGATTGAAGAAAAGCAAGAAAAGAATAATACTGATTACCTTACTCTCCTGCATATATGGTATAACAATGGAATATGTACAGAAATATTTCACACACCATACACGCGATTTTTCATATGGAGATATGATAGCCGACTCTCTAGGAGCTATTATTGCTTTTTTTCTGGTAGAATGGATAATAAAAAAATATCAGACTCATCAATTAACAAAGTTAGGCAACAATACTACCTCATCAGAATAAAAAGGACTATATACTCAGTGTGGAAAGAGCATTTTTCTATTATCTTTGCTCCGAATTTATTGTATAAAAATATCCAAACTTGAAATCTTCATCTTTAAAAGGAACTTATATTGCCGGTTTTATCATTTTGCTTTTGGCAATTGATCAGACCCTAAAGTTTTTTATCAAAACGCATTATTACCTAGGCGAGGAACATTATGTAATAGGCCATTGGTTTCGTCTACATTTTGTAGAAAACGAAGGAATGGCTTGGGGATTAAAATTCGGCGGTAATTTTGGCAAAATTATACTTACTTTATTTCGTTTGGTGGCGGTTATTTGGGGTACTTTTTATTTAAGGAAGTTGATTCAGAAAAAAGCCAAGATGGGCTTTATCATTTGTATATCCTTAATATATGCCGGTGCTGCAGGAAACCTTATCGACAGTATGTTTTACGGATTGATCTTTAATGCGAGCGATCCCTACATTCAAAATGTAGCTCATTTTTTGCCAAGACACGGCGGCTACGCACATTTTTTACATGGACGTGTCGTAGACATGCTTTATTTCCCAATGATTGATACAGAGCTACCCAAATGGGTTCCTTTCTATGGCGGTAAAGAATTTACGTTCTTTGATCCTGTATTTAACTTAGCGGACTTCTACATTTCTTTTAGCTTCTTTGTATTAATCATTTTTCAAAAAAGATTCTTTCCTGAAAGGCAAGCTGGGCAGAAAGAATTAAACACCACTTCCAAAGACAAGGCGGGTATCACCGAATAACTCTCACATACGTTATTTGCCCATTTAAGTTTCTTACAAAGGAAATTGTATTGATACACCCCGTCGATATGGCCAATTATTTTCATTGGCTTTGCCAGACATTTTCAATCTGATCTCTTGTCCTTTTCGCGGTTGCCAAGCGTCGTTTGACTCGCCTACCTACCCTATTTGGCACAAATGGAAATCTATTACTATTATCTCAAATTAACTTTTTTTAACCCGGCGATAGCTCCACTTTATAGACTTTACGGAATACAAGACACCAAAAGTTGTTGCTAAAGCCATTGGTCGAATTTCTTAATAAACCAAGTTTTGAGCATTTGCATGATTAGACAATAGCTTAACAAAACACCAATCAGCCACGGAAAATAACTTAAAGGCAACGGTTGCATTTTAAAGGCGGTCGCCAATGGCGAAAAAGGGATAAAAATACCTATCGCCATAATCAGCGAAGTAGAAGCTAAAAGCGGCGTAGATGCCCAACTCTGTATAAAAGGTATTTTACGCGTGCGAATCATATGAACGATTAACGTTTGCGATAATAATCCTTCCACAAACCAGCCCGTTTGAAATAGACTTTGGTGTGCCGGTGAATTGGCTTTAAAAACAAAGAACATAATTGCAAAGGTGGCATAATCAAATATAGAACTGATTGGGCCCATATAGGCCATAAATTTACTAATACCCCCGGCACTCCATTTTTGTGGTTTCTGAATGAACTCTTCATCCATCTTATCCCAGGGAATAGAAATCTGAGACATATCATATAATAAATTTTGCACTAATATCTGAATAGGTAGCATTGGCAAAAAAGGGAATATTGCACTAGCGCCTATCATACTAAACATATTACCGAAGTTGCTACTAGCAGTCATCTTGATATATTTAATAATATTACCAAAAGTGCGCCGGCCATAAATGACACCTTTTCGTATCACCATCAAATCTTTCTCCAATAAAATAATGTCCGCACTTTCTTTAGCAATATCCACAGCAGTGTCCACAGAGATGCCTACATCCGCATTACGCAGTGCCACAGCATCGTTAATTCCGTCTCCCATAAAGCCAACTGTATGCCCCTTGCTTTGCAAAAGCTGTACAACCCTCGATTTTTGAAGTGGACTTAGTTTGGCCAGTATGCTGATGTTGTCAATTTCCTTCAGCAAGTCTTCATCGCTCATTTTTTCCAACTCCGTTCCCAACACAATATTATTGACAGGAATTCCTACATCCTTACAGATTTTTTTCGTTACAATTTCATTATCTCCTGTCAAGACTTTGACCTGTACGCCCAATTTCTGTAACCCTTCAATAGCGGGTCTAGCCGATGGCTTTGCAGGATCCAAAAACCCGATAAATCCGGTAAGTATCATATCTTTTTCGTCATCCACAGAATAGTTTAATGGCCGTTCATCATATTCTTTAATAGCCACAAGTAAGACCCTCAAACCCTCTTCATTTAAGGTTTTCGAAGTTTTAAGTACCATGGCCCTGGCCTTTTGGTCCAACGGAATTACTCTATCATTTTCTATGTGCAATTGTCGATCTTCACCAGGATCAAATACCTGTGTACATAAATCCAGCATCTCTTCCACTGCCCCTTTACAAATTAATAGATGCTTTCCATTGTGTCGTTCCAGAATCACACTCATTCTGCGCCGTTGGAAGTCAAAAGGTATTTCATCAATTTTTTGAAAATATTCTTCTACCTTTAAATAATCGTGCAGCTCGGTATGTTCAAGTACAGCAGCATCCAATAAATTCTTCAATCCGGTTTGATGATAACTATTAAGATAGGCCCATTTCAATACTTCATCGTCAGAATCTCCGAATACATTCAGATGCCGCTCCAATACAATTTTATCCATCGTAAGTGTACCGGTCTTATCGGTACACAAAATATCCATGGCGCCAATATTCTGAATGGCATTCAGCCTTCTTACAATTACCTTTCTTTTACTCATATTCACAGCGCCTTTGGCAAGATTGGCTGTGACAATCATAGGAAGCATCTCAGGTGTAAGGCCAACTGCGATCGATATACCAAATAAGAAGGCGTCAAGCCAATTTCCTTTGGTAAGCCCGTTTATCAAAAACACCAAAGGGACCATTACCAACATATACTTAATCAACAACCAACTCACTTTGTTGATGCCCTTATCAAAACTTGTCTCTGCACGTTTTCCACTAATTGCTTTGCCAATAGAACCAACATATGTATTGCTGCCCGTATGTACAATAATACCGACAGCTGTACCACTAACAACATTGGTACCCATAAAACAAATATTATCCCATTCTATTACCGACTTCTTATAGGCTTCTGCAAGAGCATTCCCCTGTTTTTCGATTGGTAAAGATTCTCCCGTTAATACAGCCTGTGATACAAACAAATCTTTGGACTGCAGGATGCGGCAATCCGCCGGAATCATGTCTCCTGCACTCAGAAAGATAATATCCCCCGGCAATAATCTTTTTATATCAATTTCTTCTTTGCCTCCTTCCTTTCTTAAAACCGTAGCAGTAGTTTTCACCAGGCTTTTCAGTTGTTCTGCAGCACGATTGCTAGAAAACTCCTGCCAAAAACGTAACAAAGAACTCAGCACGACCATAATGACCACAATAATTACGGTAGTATAATCCGCCTGTCCCGGAGCGACCAATATTACATCTGTAATAAAAGAAATGATAGCAATGACAACCAGCACGCCAATGAATGGATTGAGGAAAGCTTCAACCAACTGTTTAAACCAAGAAGGCGCCTTTTCATGCGATATTTCGTTGATACCGTATTGTAATTGCCTTTCGTCTATATCGTCTTCGCCAAGACCCTCCATAGAGCTTTTCAGGTCATTAAAAATACCTCGATTATCGTATCCTGCTATTTGTTTTAAATGGGAAATATTTTTATCTTCTATCGGATTTGATTTTAAAAAAACGGCTTTAGCTTTTAGCCGTTCTTTCAAATTATTTTTATTCATATATTTTTTTTGAATAATTGATAACTGATATATTAATTTCCCCAAAGAAAATTAGCAATAGAATTTAGCCTTATTAATGTACCTCAAGGAACAACGCTTTATCCAATACGGGCAGAATTGAAAAGGGGAAAGAGCATTTGGCAAAAAGTGTGTCTAATCGCCATTGTCCGCTATAAATACACAAGCCGATAAAATATTGGGCTTCCCCTTTTGGGCAATAAATTTAAAGAAGCGTCTATTTTGCGATAGATGACTTTCACGACAAATACAAATGAGTGGTAATCTCTGAACATAACAATTGCTTTTTTGTTCCCTCTGAGACGGGAATCAGCAATGCTGTCCAATCAATAAGAAGGGATGAATAATGAAGGTCTACTTCGAGATTCGGTATCCATATAATTACTTTTAAATTTCGCGACGCGAAGGTAGGAGAAAATTTAAATTGCACAACAAATAAATTCGTACTGTTGTTGCAAAATGCAGAAAACAGGCGGCTCTCTCAAGCGCCTGTTTAAAAATAGAATAGAAAATTATTAGGACTTGTTGCCCACTTTAATTATTAATAATTCATTTTATATCTCCACACATATTGACAGGTACGACCCATTCATCAAATTGCTCAGGTGTCAGATAGCCTAAGGCCACCGCCGTTTCTTTTAAGGTACCGCCATTCTTGTGTGCAGTTTGCGCAATTTCTGCGGCCTTATAATATCCAATTTTCGGATTTAAGGCCGTCACCAGCATCAAACTATTATCTACATGCTTTTTAATATTGGCCTCAATTGGTTCAATACCCTCAGCGCATTTATCGTTAAAACTAGCACAACCATCTCCTATTAATCTCGCGCTGTGCAAGAAATTGAAAATCATTACCGGTTTAAAAACATTTAATTCAAAATGACCGGTAGCACCACCAATATTAATGGCAACATCATTGCCCATAACTTGTGCGGCGATCATCGTCAAGGCCTCACACTGCGTGGGATTTACTTTACCAGGCATAATGGAAGAACCAGGCTCATTATCAGGAATATGAATTTCGCCAATGCCACTTCTCGGTCCGCTTGAAAGCATACGGATGTCATTGCCTATTTTCATCAGACTTACTGCAACGGTTTTCAAAGCACCATGCGCTTCAACAATGGCGTCGTGAGCAGCTAAAGATTCAAATTTATTTTCGGCTGTTATAAATGGTAAACCGGTAAGTTGGGCAATATTTTTCGCTACCAGTTCAGAATAACCTTTGGGTGTATTCAACCCCGTACCTACCGCTGTTCCACCCAAGGCCAATTCAGACAAATGAGCCAAGGTATTTTTTATAGCGCGAATGCCGTGTGTCAATTGTGCGGCATAACCGCTAAATTCCTGACCCAGCGTCAGCGGTGTTGCATCCATAAAATGTGTACGGCCAATTTTTACCACATGCTTAAAATCTTCTGATTTCTTTTTTAAAGTATCACGTAGTTTCTCTATCGCCGGGAGGGTATTTTCCATTAAAATCTTATATGCCGCAATATGCATCGCCGTCGGAAAAGTATCGTTGGATGATTGTGATTTATTCACGTCATCGTTAGGATGCAATACTTTTTCTTTATCTGTTAAACTTCCACCGTTTAATACGTGAGCGCGATAGGCGATCACTTCATTTGCATTCATATTACTTTGTGTTCCACTACCTGTTTGCCAAACTACCAGCGGAAATTGATCATCCAATTTTCCCTCCAAAATTTCATCAGCAACTTTACCAATCAATAGCGATTTTTCTTTTGGCAAAACCCCCAACTCCTCATTGGTAATCGCCGCTGCTTTTTTCAAATAGGCAAAAGCCTTAATAATCTCCTTGGGCATCTTATTAATATCCTGTGCTATTTTGAAGTTCTCAATACTACGCTGTGTTTGCGCACCCCAATAAACATTCGCAGGTACTTTTACCTCACCCATTGTGTCTTTTTCAATACGAAATTCCATATCGATATTAGTTTTATTATTGAAAGAAAGTGCAAATATACTTTACTATTCTTTAGCTATTAGCGGTTCACAAATTTTAGAACAAAGTATAAAACGGAATATTATTTTTCTTCATTTAACTTTACCCAATCGAAAACAATACTGGCCGCCAGTTTTGCTGTGTGGTCATCAATATCAAAACCCGGGTTAAGCTCCGCAATGTCCATCGAAATGACCTTTTTACTTTCTACAATACATTTTAATATCTCATAAAAAACCAGGTCGCATCTGATGCCTGTTGCAGAGGGTGCTGAAACGCCCGGCGCATCAGCACTTGCAAAAACATCCATATCAATGGTCAGGCAAATAATATCTGTCTTATCCATAAATGTCCGAATCTTACTTTTTATTCCTGCTAAATTAGAAAAATGGAAATCCCTTGCTAAGATATGCTCAACATTCAATTCGTCGGCCCGATCAAAAAGCTCAAGTGTATTGCCCGATTCCAGTATGCCGATAGCAAAATATAAAAAATCATTCTTTTCCGTTTTACAATCTTGTGCTATCTGATAAAAGCCTGTACCAGATGTAGCAGCTCTTTCAGCTACAGAGCGCAAATCAAAATGTGCATCAAAATTGATAACCCCTATCTTCTTAGAGAGATAATTTTTTTTAACTCCTCCATAATGCCCATATAAAATTTCGTGCCCACCACCCAACAAAACAGGAAAGCCTCCATTTTTAAGTATCTCTGAAACGGCAATGGACAACTGATTTTGTGCTTCTTCTAAATTTCTATTTGTACAAACAATATTACCCAGATCAAACATCCTCTGCTGAGTAGAGAAATGTGCTGGTAGATTAGATAATGTGCTCCGCAAAACCTTTGGCCCCCTGGC
>NZ_JBNQGD010000004.1:0-16112 GCF_050436765.1 Arachidicoccus sp.
AAAAATATAAGAAATTGCTGTTAGCGCATATAAAAGATTTTAGTAGATTGGCTGGAGCAGCAAGCATTCACGTTGGTTTTACCCCCGATTCATTAAGTCAATTACCTACTGACATACGAAAAGAAAAGTATGCTGTGACAGGACAAGACGCGGGGCTTGAAGAGACCGTGTTTCAATTTGGTCGCTATCTTTTAATAAGTTGCTCCCGTCCGGGCGGATTACCTGCTAACTTGCAGGGTCTGTGGAATAATAGCAATACGCCACCCTGGGCAAGCGATTACCACAATAATATTAACATTCAAATGAATTACTGGTCGGCAGAGGTTACTAATCTGTCAGAATGCCAAATTCCTTTAATAGATTATATTATTGCACAAGAAGAACCCTGTCGCATCGCCACGCGAAAGGCGTTTGGTGCCAATGTCCGGGGTTGGACGGCACGTACAAGTCAGAGTATTTTTGGAGGTAATGGTTGGCAGTGGAATATCCCTGCAAGTGCCTGGTATGCGCATCATGTATTTGAACATTGGGCCTTTACAATGGATAGCACATATCTTAGAAAAACGGCTTATCCCATGATAAAAGAAATCTGTAATTTTTGGGAAGATCGCTTGAAACATTTGCCTGATGGGACACTGGTGGTTCCCAATGGCTGGTCTCCTGAGCACGGTCCTCGTGAAGATGGTGTCATGTACGACCAGGAATTGGTTTGGGACCTGTTTCAGAATTATCTGGATGCGGCCCGCGCATTGGATGTTGACCCGGATTATCAGCGTAAAATAGCCGATATGCAAAAGCACCTTGCCCCTAATAAGATTGGGAAATGGGGACAGTTGCAGGAATGGCAGACAGATAGAGATAACCCTAATGATCAGCATCGGCACACCTCGCATTTATTTGCAGTTTACCCGGGTCGCGAAATCAATCTTTCTAAAACTCCGAAGCTCGCAAAAGCGGCTATTATTTCTTTGCGTAGTCGTAGCGGCAATTATGGTGAAAATATTAATACGCCATTTACGGTAGCATCGACGGTTGGGGATAGCCGTCAGTCCTGGACATGGCCCTGGCGCTGTGCCTTGTGGGCAAGATTAGGAGAGGGAGAAAAGGCCGGCATAATGATTCGCGGATTGATCACCTACAATATGTTTCCTAATTTATTTACGGGTCCGCCATTTCAGATGGATGGGGATTTTGGCATTAGCGGTGCAATGTCCGAAATGCTGCTACAAAGCCAAACGGGAGAAATTAATCTGCTTCCTGCTATCCCGAATAGATGGAAAATGAGTGGTTCTTTCAATGGATTAAAAGCTCGCGGTGGCTTTACTGTGGATTGTAGTTGGCGCAATGGTAAAGTTACTTCCTATAAAATAAGTTCCGCGACTCCAAAGAAAGTTAAAGTAAGGGTAAATGGAAGTGAAAAAGAGATTAAGTCTAGTCGAATAGAATCCTTGTAAATTGTCTTATGCGTCATGAGAATGTGAGGCTTTTATTAATCTAAAGATTGTTTTTAAAATGAAATATACGCCACGGTATATCCGTTCAACAAGAACGAAAAATCTTGCAATTTTTTTATTTCTGACTTTGTTTGCTTTTGCAAAGACACAGGGGCAGAATAAAAGCGGTCTATATGATACGCACATATCTTTTGCGCAAAGGGTGGCTCACTTAGTTTCTCAAATGACGTTAAAAGAAAAGATTTCGCAAATGCAATATCTTTCTCCGGCTATTCCGCGTCTGCAGGTACCGGCGTATACATGGTGGAACGAAGGCCTCCATGGCGTTGCTTATAACGGAACAGCAACTTGTTTCCCGCAGGCAATTGGAATGGCGGCAACTTGGAACCCGGAACTTATTCATCGGGAAGCCGATATGATTTCTACGGAAGGGCGGGCTAAATATTACAATGGCCAAATAAATAAAAAATATAATCATTTTGGCGGATTGCCGGGCTTAAGTTTTTGGTCTCCTAATATTAATATATTTCGAGATCCCCGCTGGGGACGAGGGCAAGAAACTTATGGCGAAGATCCTTATTTAACTTCTCGTATTGCCGTTGCTTTTATCACAGGTATTCAAGGAAATGATAAGAAATATCTTAAAGCGATTGCGACGCCAAAGCATTATGTTGTGCATAGCGGCCCTGAAGTACTTAGACACTCATTCAATGCGGTAACAAGTAAGCGTGATTTATTTGAAACTTATTTACCGGCCTTTGAAGCGGCAATTAAGCAGGGACATGCCTGGTCTGTGATGGGGGCCTATAATGCTTATGAGGGGGTGCCGGTATGTGCAAGTAACTTTTTATTAAAAGATATTTTGCGAGACAGGTGGGGATTTCAGGGATATGTGGTCTCAGATTGCGGTGCAATAGGCGATATTTACAATGGGCATAAGTATACGGACGATAAGGCCCTTGCTTGTGCATTGGCTGTGAAGGCAGGTTGCGATTTAACTTGCGGAGACGAATATTCTAATCTAAATGATGCTGTAAAAAAAGGATATATAACAGAAAGAGAAATTGATGTATCCGTGACTCGATTGTTTCTTGCAAGAATGAAACTTGGCTTATTCGACGATAGTGCATCTGTGCCTTTTTCAAGCATTCGTCCAAATGATTTTGATAAAGAAAGTACAAGAGTATTTGCTAGAAAAGTTGCACAGCAGTCCATTGTATTATTAAAAAATAATCAATTGCTTCCTCTCTCAAAATTGAAGTATAAAAAATTGGCAGTTATTGGTCCTTATATAAATCGCACGGATATTTTACTGGGAAATTACCACGGAATACCATCAAAATCGGTTACCTTTTTACAGGGAATTATTAATGCGATTGGCAAAGAGGGGGTGGTATCATCACAGGGTGTCATTGCGTGGGATAATCGCCCTGATGAAAGAACGCACCCGTATGATATCGCCCACCATAGTGATGTTTCGAACGGCGTAAAACAAAGATTGCACGATGAAGCTATTGCCGTTGCCAAACAAGCTGATGTAATTATCGCCTACTTGGGTATTTCTTCAAGCTTGGAGGGAGAGGAGATGCCCACTGTACTGACAAGGGGTTTTGATGAAGGAGATCGCACTAATATGGACCTGCCGGCGGACCAAACGAGTTTGCTCAAAGATTTAGCTGCCACCGGCAAACCAATAGTATTGGTGCTTACGAGCGGATCTGCATTGGCCGTAAATTGGGCGCAGAACAACATACCGGCTATAGTGCAGGCATGGTATCCGGGTGAAGAAGGTGGAAATGCTGTGGCGGATGTATTGTTTGGTAAATACAACCCTGCCGGACGATTGCCTATTACCTATTACAAATCGCTTTCAGATTTACCTTCTTTTGACAATTACAGTATGGCAGATAGAACTTATCGTTATTTTAAAGGAGCGGTATTATTTCCTTTTGGTTACGGGTTAAGTTATACATCCTTCAAGTACAGTAACCTTAAATTGAGTAAACATGCATTGCGTAAAACAGATGCTATTAGGATAGAATTTACTGTGAAGAATACGGGCTCTTATGATGGCGATGAGGTAGTGCAGTTATATGTAAAAGACCTGCATTCTGCGGAAGTACAACCAAATAAAAGTTTAAAAGGTTTTCAGCGGCTCTTTATTAAAAAAGGAGAAAGCAAAGTTGTTGCGATAAAATTGAGGGCCGCTGATTTGAAATATTTTGATGAGCAGAAAAATGATTTTATTGTAGAACCGGGAGCGTACCAAGTCCAAATTGGATCGTCTTGCGCGGATATTCGATTAACAGGGAATCTGAAAGTTATAAAGTAATCCCGAAATAAGAATACGTATTATTAATTTATTATATTTTATTTTATTTCCACCAATAAATACAGTTATATGTCAAACCTAAAGAATTTTTTTTTGAAAAGCTTTAAAAATAGAAGGAGCATGCGAGCTATTTTAATAGCTGGATTATTGTTGACGGTTTCGCTTTTACAGGCCCAACTGTCCATACATATTATTCCGCAGCCCGTAAGTTTGCAACAACAGGAGGGTATATTTTTATTGAATGAGAAAGTGCACATACAGATGCCGGCAAATAATAAAGCTGTGGCGGGCGTCGTGCAGTATTTTACCAGTGCTATAAAACAGATAAGTGGCTACCATCTTACTACTTCGACCACTTCGGAAAAAGGGAAAAATATTCGCTTTATCATCGCTGCTACTAGTCAGGTAGGTGACGAAGGTTATACATTAATCGTTACACCAAGCCAAATTACAGTACAGGCAAATCAGCCTAAAGGATTGTTTTATGCGGTACAATCATTATTGCAAACTTTGCCGGCTATCCGTACAAATCAATTATTGCAAATCCCATGTATGAAAATTACGGACTACCCTAGATTTAAGTGGCGTGGGATGATGCTAGATGTAAGTCGTCATTTCTTTTCGCCGGATTTGGTGAAAGAATTTATCGACTTAATGGCGACTTATAAAATGAATACTTTTCACTGGCATTTAGTGGATGGTGCAGGTTGGAGAATAGAGATAAAAAAATACCCGAAACTAACGAGCGAAGCCGCTTGGCGTGTAGATGACTGGGGTAAACCCTGGAACTGGGGCGATGTAAAATTTAATGCCGACCGGAGCAAGGCAACTTACGGGGGATATTATACGCAGCAGCAAATTAAAGACATTGTAGCTTACGCGGCCGCTCGCGAAATAACTATTGTCCCAGAAATTGAAATGCCCGGTCATTCAGAAGAAGTAATGGCTGCTTATCCGCAATTTTCTTGCCTGCCACATAAACGTTCTTTTAACGAGCCGGGGGATTTCTATGCAGCAGACGCACAAAGCAATTATTGTCCTGGCAATGACAGTACTTTTATATTCCTTCAAAATGTTCTGACAGAAGTGATGGCTCTTTTCCCATCGAAATATATTCACGTAGGTGGAGATGAAGTAGACAAAACAAGTTGGGAACATTGCCCATTGTGTCAAAAACGAATGAAGGAAGAAGGCCTTAAAAATGTGGAGGAATTGCAAAGTTATTTCATGCGCAGGATAGAAAAGTTTCTAAATGCACACGGGCGAAAGTTATTGGGTTGGGATGAGATTCTAGAAGGGGGGTTGGCACCACAGGCTACAGTGATGAGTTGGCGCGGTGAATCTGGCGGCATTAAGGCGGCTCAAATGCATCATGATGTGGTGATGACGCCAGGTACACCGCTTTACTTTGACCACTACCAGGGCGACCCGGCAACAGAACCTCCTGCTATTGGAGGCTTCAATACTTTAAAAATGGTATATAACTATGACCCAATTCCATCTGAACTGAATGCGGACGAAGCAAAACACATACTAGGGGCGCAAGCCAATTTATGGACAGAATATATTCCCACTTACGAGCAGGTTGAATATATGATCCTGCCTCGTATGCTGGCCCTTTCAGAAGTGTTATGGAGTCCAAAAGACGCAAGGGACTGGAAAGACTTCAATAGACGGTTACAGCCACAGTTGGTAGGGTTTGAACAACGTGGATTACATTATTCAAAGGGCAATTTTAAAGTGGATATTAAACCAAATATTGTTAACGGAAAATTGTTTGTGCGTTTGGAGACTGAAAATGAAGACGGTGTTATTTATTACACAACAGATGGAACAGCCCCCAACACTGGCAGTCTGCGCTACGAAAAACCTTTGGAGGTAACTCGTTCTATGACACTCAAAGCTGGATTAGCATTGAACGGTAGTATGGTTAAGGCTCCTGCCGCATGGCGGTCTTTTACCTTCAATAAAGCAACCGGAAAGCCGGTTCAGTACGCGACACCTAATAGTAAGTATTATCCGGCGAATGGTCCGGCAACCTTGACCGATGGAATGCGTGGTACAGATGATGCCGGTAAACAATGGCATGCTTTCGAGGCAAATGATATGGTCGCCACTATTGATATGGGAAAGCCTGTTACTGCTAGCTTTGCCAGCCTTGGATGTTTACAGAATTATAATCAATGGATATTTTTCCCCCAATGGGTGAAGTTTGAAATATCTTCTGACGGTGAGCACTACACAGATGTGGGGACGGCAAATAATACAATACCCGTTACTGATAGAGCTTCACAGATAAAAGACTTCGGTGTTCATTTTGATGCGCGGACATTCCGGTATTTGCGTATTACGGCAAAAAATTTGGGCAAGTGTCCCAAAGGGCATCCTGGTGAAGGAAAGGGAGCTTGGTTGTTTTGTGACGAGGTTATAGTGGAATAAGTTTTAGTGATTCTTGATCTAAAAAAAGAGGAGAGGTCTTGAGGAAATTATTTTATAAGAGATAAATTAAAGTAATGAAATTTTTTTCAATCACGCGTTTACAATTAGTTATAATCGCGCTCATGTTGGGCGTTGGTTTTGTTGGTGCTCAATCGTCATTTATACGGCTTGGCGATGCTAATACCGTCTCTTTTGATAATGGTTGGTTATTTCATCGGTATGGACTACAACCTGATGGCTCAAGTGTCGAAGAGCCGCAAAATGCAGAGGCGATGTCTTTCGATGACAACGATTGGCAGCAGGTTACACTACCGCATGACTGGGCTATCAGTGGGCCGTTTCGTATGGATTTAGCTGGAGAAACAGGGAGATTACCCTGGAAAGGAATTGGTGTGTATCGAAAGCATTTTAATGTCTCTGCAGAAGATGCGGGAAAGAAAATATTTATCGATTTTGATGGGGCCATGGCTTATGCACAGATATGGCTGAATGGTCATTATGTGGGAACTTGGCCTTATGGCTATAGTTCTTTTCGCATGGATTTATCACCCTACCTTTTGTATGGGAAAGAAAATGTATTAGCCGTAAAATTAAATACAGAAAAATGGGACTCTCGATGGTATCCCGGTGCCGGCATATACAGACATGTGTGGCTGGTGAAAACAAACCCTATCCATATAGATCATTGGGGTACTTATATCACGACGCCTAAAGTTAGTGCAGAATCTGCTGAAGTACAATTGGCGATTACAGTGGCCAACCAAAGCGATAGAGATGCAAGTTTGCAAATACAAACAGAAATATTCGAAGCGGGAAAAGGCAACAATCTGAAGAAAAGAATAGTGGCCACAACGCCACAAAATGTACTTGTTAAATCAGGCAGCAATCGCACTATAGAGACGACTACTACCATTCATCATCCTCAGCTATGGGACATTGAAAATCCACATAGATATTTTGCAGTTACCAACGTATTGGTTAAAGGGAAAAAAATCGATACTTATTACAGCACTCTTGGTATTCGTAGTTTAACATTTACGGCGCATAATGGTTTTTTACTTAACGGTAAACGAGTTGAAAT
The DNA here is from genome assembly GCF_050436765.1 of Arachidicoccus sp. Taxonomy (NCBI): domain Bacteria; kingdom Pseudomonadati; phylum Bacteroidota; class Chitinophagia; order Chitinophagales; family Chitinophagaceae; genus Arachidicoccus; species Arachidicoccus sp. The sequence continues at coordinate 7,307 of NZ_JBNQGD010000004.1, forward strand.
ACAGGGGACCTGCAACCATCACGATTTAGGCGCTTTAGGGGCTGCCATCAACACTAGTGCGTTAAGACGACAATTAACTTTACTTAAAGCGATGGGTTGCAATGCGCTTCGTACCTCGCATAACCCACCCGCACCGGAGTTATTGCAATTGGCAGATGAAATGGGCTTCTTAGTTTGGGATGAAGCTTTTGATGTGTGGAAACATGGGAAAAAGAAAAATGATTATAACAAGTTGTACGATGCATGGCACGAAAAAGATTTAGTGGCATTCATCCATCGTGACCGTAACCACCCTTCCGTATTTATATGGAGTATTGGTAATGAGGTAATAGATCAACGAGATTCTATAATGACCAAATCACTTGCAGATATTGTGCACAGAGAGGATGCTACACGGCCCGTTTCTAACGGCTATAATGATCCCAATGGAGGTAGAGCGTCTGGCGCTGCACAAGCGTTGGATATCATGGGTGTCAATTATTTCTTTGAACAGCAAGCCAAATGGGACGCAGATCCAAGGTATGCAAATATGCCAACGATTGGCAGTGAAACTTCCAGTTGTGTGAGCTCACGAGGGGAATATTTTTTTGGTACTAATCGTAGCAACTGGCAGATTTCTTCCTACGATCTTGATAAGCCGGGCTGGGGCTGTACACCCGATGATCAGTTTAGGACCAATGCGAAATACCCTAATTTATTAGGCGAGTTTGTATGGACGGGGTTTGATTATTTAGGCGAGCCAACGCCCTATGGATCCGATGCGACGAATTTATTAAACTTCAGAAATGATCCTTCCAAACGTGCAGAATTGGACAAAGCACTGAAGAAATTAAAAGAGACCGAGCCGCCTTCACGCAGCAGTTACTTTGGTATAATAGATCTGGCAGGGTTTCCTAAAGATCGTTATTATTTGTATCAATCACATTGGCGACCTGATTTTCCTATGGCGCATATCCTGCCTCACTGGAATTGGAAAGAGCGTATAGATTCTATAGTTCCTGTAGATGTATATACATCGGGAGATGAGGCGGAATTATTTCTGAATGGAAAGAGTCTCGGCCGAAAGAAGAAGCGACCTAATATTGATTATCGTTTAGTTTGGGATAGTGTAGTTTATGAGCCGGGAGAATTAAAAGTGATCGCTTATAAGAACGGAAGCAAGTGGGCAACCGATATCGTGCGCACTACTGGTGTCGGCGCTAAATTATCATTAAAGAGTAATGTGAAAAGCATCACCAATGATGGGGTGGATTACGCTTTTATTACCTTGCGTGTAGAAGATAAAAACGGACTTATGGTTCCCCGTTCGCATCCCAAAGTTAATTTTGAAATAGACGGACCGGGCGAGATAGTAGCCACAGATAATGGAGATGCTACTAGTTTTGAATCCTTTCAAAGTCACGACAAAAATGCATTTAATGGAATGGCGTTGGTGATCATCAAGGCGAAAAAAAATGCGAGAGGCAGAATAAAAGTTATGGCGAAATCCGCCGGACTTGAAAGTGCAACTATTTGGGTCAATATTGACAGAAAAACCGCCCTCTAGGAAGTGAATTATAATTTGTGGTACCTATGGTTCAGTGTTTTTGATATTTAATTTCAGCGTTTTGGGGTTCCCAAAAAGTTAAAACTATGCATCACGTGTTGTGTTGCTTTATGCGGGGAAGACGGCCTTTTCACGGCTTATACTTCCCCGCATTATAAATAATAACTTCAAAGGCGCTTTTTTCAATGCAAATAATACTAATACCGCTAACTCAGCTGTGAAAATGGTTTTTGCTTTCTTAACGGAAATGAATAACATATTGCTTTCCCGCTTTGGTAGGGAACACATAAAGAAATGATTTGCGCAATTGCGGTACTTCCAAATGTGCTGCTACAGAGATAAGGGGAGTCTTGATAGAAGGGACATTGAAAAAGCTATTTTGTATAGCTGAACAGGCGGCGCTAGTGTCCATACCCGGATTCGCTATTATAGGTTGATAACTCCGAATACGACAGTTGCCGCCAATGCTGGAATGCACTACTAATTTATTGAGTTTGCCGTCCTTCCAGATGAAATCTAACGCAAAGCCACCGCGACCTTTCAGCCCCTTGACTTCTCCATTTTTCCAACTGTCCGGTAAGGCCGGTAAAACAAACAAGGCACCATCTCCGCTTTGCAAAAGCATTTCTGTAATACCGGATGTGCATCCAAGATTACCATCGATCTGGAAAGGCGGACAAGCATCAAGCAAGTTGGGATAGGTGCCTCCACGTTGATTTCCGTCTGGGGTAATCGCCGGGCTAAGCTGGTCTTTTAATAATTTCAACGCGTGATTGCCATCAAAAAGATGTGCCCATAGATTTATCTTCCATGCCATAGACCAACCCGTAGATACATCTCCTCTCTGGATAAGAGAATTTTTAGCGGCCTCAAAAAGTTTGGGCGTTCTAAATGCCGATATCTGATTACTGGGGAATAATCCGTACAAATGGGAAAGATGTCTATGATGGTCATTTGGATTATCCCAATCTTTTATCCATTCTTGCAATTGTGCATGCTGGCCGATCTGCATCGGAGGTAAAGAATCCCTTTTCATCTTTAGGGTATCGGAGAATGCTTTATCTACTTTTAATATTTTAGCCGCCTGCATCGTATTTGAAAAAAGATCAAAAACCAACTGATTATCCATTGTCGCACCATAGGTCATATCGATCTGCGTACCATCCATGACCTTATAGGAATGTTCTGGCGACATAGTAGGGGAGACCACTAACCAATGATGTGCTGGTTCTACCTGCAATTCATCTACGAAAAATTCGCTTGCGCTTTTTAGTATTGGGTATAATTCTTTCAGATAATGCTTATCTCCAGTGTAGAGATAATGCTCCCAAAGATTCTGGCAAAGCCAGGTGCCGCCTTCGGGCCACATATAATATCCGCCATCAACAACTCCAGTAATTCGCCAGATATCAGTATTGTGGTGCATTACCCAGCCACGTGCGCCGTATCTCTCTTTGGCACTTCGCTGGCCGGTAACAGAGAGTTCTTTCAACATTTGCAACAGAGGTTCAATACACGCCGATAAATTTGTTTTATCCGTGAGCCAGTAATTCATTTCTGTATTAATATTTACCGTGTATTTGCTATCCCACGGCGGATTGATCATATTATTCCACAACCCCTGTAAAGTGGCAGGTTGCCCGCCTGGTTGTGAAGCACAGATCAATAAATACCTGCCGAACTGAAAATATAAGGCAGCTAGCTGAGGGTCATTTCCATTGTGGAAATCTTGAATACGTATGTCTGTCGGATTATTGATAGAATCTGTGGTTCCAAGATTAAGACTTACTCTATCAAAAAACTTTTTATAAGCACAGACATGATTCTTTAATAGTTTTTGATAATCTTTCTTAATGGCTTTGTTCAAAAAAGTTTTTGCAAGCAATTCATTATCTCCACTAAGGTCTTTATAATTCTTAAAGTTGGTAGCGATGGAAACGATAATAGTTGCTTCTTTTGCATGGTGAATTATTACACTGGTATCTGTTCTTGATAAGAAACCTCCGGTTATGATGGGCTGAACGATGGTCGTATATTTCACCTGACCTTGCATGTTTTCCTGATCACTTGAAATGCCATTTAATTCCAGTTTCATATTCATTGTAGAAATAGAATGTTTTAACTGGCTTTTTAATGAAAGAAGACAATTGATTTCACCAGTTTTGTCCGCACTAAGATGGATAACAATGACCTGATCAGCAAAGGAGGTAAACACAGATTCGGTAAAATTTGCATGGCCCACTTTATAGGATGCATGAGTTACTGCCGAGGCCAAATCCAAATCGCGGTGATAATTCTGAATATTCTCTCTGTTGCCAAAATCAATAACCAGGTCTCCGGCTGATTGATAAGCCATACCACTATTACCTTTTGGCCCGGCGTCTTTGTCGGCCATTCTTTGTGCCTGCACATATTTGCCCTCAAAAAGTAATTGACGAATTTGAGCGATATAAGGCTTTGCCTCCGGGTTAACGTTGTTGTTGGGCCCTCCAGCCCATAGTGTGCCTTCGTTTAATTGTATAATCTCTTTTTTCGGGTTGCCAAACACCATTGCGGCAAGTCTTCCATTACCTACGGGCAAAGCTTCATTCCAATTCCTAGCAGGCTGACGATACCACAGTTTCATATCGTTTGTTTGCCCCTTTGCGAAAAAGAGAAGCAAAAAACAAAGGCTCAAGGTGCAGCATATTTTTTTAATCATGGTCATTTTTTTTGAGACAATTATACCTATAATGAATTCAGTAAAAGAGATAGCTATTGATCAAAGCTGCCTACTTTGAAACAACTTACAAAACCTTTGTTTATCAATAAGTAAAATAAGTAAACTTTATTGAAGGTACGTCCAGTGTGTTATTTTTTATACCAACATTCGCAAACGGCCATTATGTAAAAAGAAGAATAGGCCTATTGACCGTGCTTGGTCAGTTAGTGTAATCAATTAAGAGGTTTGATAATGATCGCTAATCCGTTCATATATTTCAATTTGAAATTTAAAACTGTGGAAGCACTCACTGTCACTTTTTTAATAGAAAGTTTAGTGGGGGTAAGCAAAGAGGGATCATCGGCAAAAATAGTCGCTTCATACCGTTGATTTTTCTTTAAAAAGTTTAGTGGTAACAAAAGAGTTCTCGCTTGATATGTCAAAGAGCCTACAAACCAATTGTCGCCCTTACGCCGCGCAACGGTTCCATATTCTCCTATTGCCCCTTCCATTACTTTTGTGTCATCCCAAACAGTAGGTAGCGCATCATAAAAACTTAGATCGGGTATTTCTTGGATAACTGAAGCTGAGGTCCCTGCTCCGCCCTTTTGAATAGGCGAATCTGTTGGACGATCATACCAGTAAATAAACTGCCACGGACTATAAATGCAAATAGCTTTCGCCATTTGCGCGCCATGCGAACCCATCATAGCCACTCGTGGGGCAAAGTAGCAATTGGTTTGGTCACCGGCCCCGGCAATCATGCGAGTAAACATTGTCTCCAGCACCTGGTGATTAGTAGGGCTCTCCTCGTCTCCGCGTATTCCTTCCTGGGTTAACAAATTGGGGAATGTTCTTGAGTACCCGGTTGGTCGGTATTCATCGTGAATATCCACCATAAGTTGATATTTGGCAGCTTCCCGCACTGCGTGGTGTAGCCAGGATGTGCTTTGTTGAGAACCTACATCTACAAATCCAAATTTTATCCCTTTTACGCCCCATTTTTTAAATAAAGGTAGGATACTGTCCAGCTGTTTTGCCAGCGCCCTTTGATTGACATATAGAATTACCCCCACATCCTTATGCTTCCCATAATTGATAACTTCTGGAAGATCCAACGGCCCTGCAGACCTTGCTGGATCAATATTTACAGCTAGGGCACTTGATGCATAATCATTTTCCGGACCGTACCAGCCTGCATCAAATTCAATATATTGCAGATGATGTCGGGCGGCAAAATCTATACAAGATTTAGCACCGGCAGTTGTAAGCGTTACCTCTCTAATGACTTTACCTGGTTTTATCCAGGAGGTGTTTTTAATAGCGCAGGGTGCATTTAGATTCAGCAACAAATCATTGTTGGCTAATAAATCTGAAGGGCTGTCGGCAGCCATTATCAATCTCCACGGGGTGGTGAGCGGTGTTGATAGTAAGACATTGCCGGACATTTTGCAGCAAATTGTATTTGCTTTTACGGCATCTAGAGAAAATTTAGTGCGCGCATAATTCACTACTGCTGCTTCAGCCAGGCAACCATATCGCCCATCCTGAAATTGAAGCACTAAGGGTCTTTCTGCCTCGCCTGGCCAGTCTTTTAAAGGCAATAAACTATACGCGCCTTGAGCTGAACCCGTATACCAGGCTTTCACTCCGTGGGGCATCACAAATTCCGTCAACTCATTTTTAATAGTAATCCGTGCTCCGGTCTTCAGTGCAGATGACAGTTTATAACGAAAGGCAATTCCTTCATTATATGCCCTTACCTGTATATATAATATTGAATGATCCTTCTTTGTATGGCGGAGCTTGATTTCCATTTCTCTGTAATGGTTTCTTACAATACTTCTTTCCCCATATACCGGCTTCCATTTTGTATCTTGTTTTAAAACAGAGACGCCCGACAACGCCAGCCCTTTTTCCCAACCTGTTAGACCAAGTGCGGAGGGTAGGATAAAGGGTTGTCGTTTGTAGTTGACGGAGTATTCCGGTGCACCTTGTTTTGTCAAATTGAATGAAAATACTATCCTTCCATCTGGTGAAGCCAGTTGTTTAAAAGATTGCGCACTTATTAAATTAACACTTACCGCTAAATAGGAAAAGCAAAAAAATATTTTTAGAATCTTCATGTCATTTTATTTATATGCAAATTATTTATGTCTTAAAAGCAGGTAAACGAAATCGTTTTTCTTCGTTTGGCTTATTATTGCCAAATTTAAGTGCCATGTAGTAAGTTATGGTCCTGTGACTTCTGCCCATCGGCTGTAAATGCCGGTCGTACTGATTTACTTTTTGTCAGCGTACATTGACCACTTAAATACCTATTTCAAAATTGTTGATTTTACACACTAAACTACTTTACAAAGGCTTCAACCGAATTGTCTCACCGGATGCAGTCTTAAAGCAAAGCTTATTACCTTCAAGGACTTCTGCGTTTATTCCATTGCGGATTAAGCGCACTTTATGGTTTTTCCACGGATTGGCAATGGTACATGGTCTTTCTTTTTCGCTTATTATTTTTACGCCATTAACTTCTTCGTTTTCCAAACGTGCAGAAACAAGAAATGCGCCCCATGTCCGAATGCTTTGAAACGCTGCCTTTTGATTTCTTGGGTACATACTGAATAAGCGGATGACATCGCCGACACTCATACACAACATTTCATTAAGAGCATTGGCCACCGTGCAACTGTTTTCAATGCCATGTGGGTTGTTGAATTGAAATCCATTTGGATAGGTATGTAAAGCATATTTATGCAACTCTTTCATGACAACACTCGAATCGTACCCGACTCTGATGGCAGCCATAAAGAAACTATTACTTGTGTTCAAGTCTTGCCAGCGTTGCATTTCATCAATTGTATTACGAGCAATCTTTAACAATTGCGCATTACTGTTTAAGTTTATACCATTGGAGGGATATATGTGCTGAATACCTAAGCCATTATTCTGCCACCAGGCAACGCCTTGCTCGGTATAACGGAATACTTTTTTACCATTTCGGATTTGAACAGGATAATCGCTTAGTCTCGGTAATATGTCTTTCCATTTTGCCTGCCTGTTTTCGTCTTTTTTTAGTGTAGAACTCAAGTCAATCGCTAGATTAATCGCATTTCGAATAAGGCCCAATGAAAGTATGGGGTTTTTATCTTTTCCGGTTCCTTCCTGAATGGCATCATCATAAATGACATATCTGCCATTTTCAAATTTTAGATAATCTTCCCAAAAATTTACGACCGCCATTACATAAGGATATATCTTCTCCCCATACTTTTTATCATAGGTACACCGCCAATACTGAGCCATATTGATCAAACCATAAACCGCATTGGAACGTTGACCAAAAAAGAGTCCCCCTTTTTCAAAATTATTGCTGTTCCTATAGCTTATAAAATCCCTGGTTGTTTCAATTCCCAACGGACCAATTCCAACGGGATAAAGAATACCTCTTGTATTCGTTATATTTTTGGCATACCAAGCACCGCGAGGCATAAAATCAAGAAGGGGCTGATCCTGCGTTATTGTTTGTTGCAAACGATTAGCTGCCGCAAGTGCATAGAAAGGAGCCTGAAAATTGTAGTTCAGATGATAATCGCCGTTCCAAGAAGGACTGTCGGTGGTTGTCCAGCCAAATATTCCGGGCGGAAATTGCTGATCACGACTACAGGCTGCCATAGTATAAAGACCCTGGTAATAAGCCTTCATCAAAACCGTGTCTTCTACAGTCAGGCATGACTTATTCCAATAGTTGTCCCACCATTTATTGTGTTGCTGAAAAAGGCGATTGATCGTGTTTTTGTTGATTTTCCTTACGCTGTTTAATGCATATTCCAGCGGCTTTTTGTGATCAAACTTACTTTCAATTGCAATAGCGATAATCAATTTTTTACCTGGTTGCAATACCATCTTATTGCTTTTATAAGGAATGGATTTTAGTGCAACTGCAACTTCTGTGGGTATATCTACACGCTCGACAAATGCGCGAGATAACCAGTAAGTCTCTTTTTGGTGACCTTCCTTTAGGATGGCCCTTTTGTTTTCCGGAGCAGTTAAATTAATAGAAATATCGGAAGCCTTATTTATGGCCTTTAGTTCAATAAATATCAAATTTTCTGTTGCAGATACCCATGACTGCGCTTCGATTCCAGGGGCGTTCTTATTCGTCAATCTACACGTAGTCAGTCCATTTCTAATAAGCTGTTCGGCAGAAAACTTTCCTTTTCCAAACCCGTCCAATTGTATGTCAATAAAACCAACGACACGCGGTCCAGATAACCCGTCTGCCTTTGACTGTAAGCGCCAAAAATCATTTTTTGATAAATAATAACGCAACCTGCCATCTTCGTTGTACCCCAGGCTCATCGTGATATCGCCGTTGCCCATTAAGGGCGCATCAATAGAAACATTATTGGGAATATGTCTGGGTGGTTCATTCCAGATATTTTTGAATTTGGGCGGAGGTATGCTGACGATTTCTCTTTGACCCCGAACAACTGGGGATAACAAAAAGAGGGAAATAATCAACGTAATTTTAACCGGCATGACTTATCGTTTGAATGGTA
>NZ_JBNQGD010000005.1:0-2308 GCF_050436765.1 Arachidicoccus sp.
ATGAAGGATTAAATGTATAGAAAAATGGGAACATTTCATCATTTTCATTTTTTCTTATTATTTAAAAAGAATTTGTCGTGAACAAATCTTAGCCCTTACATTTCAAAAGCACTAAAAGCCCCCTTCTGGGCTTATGATCAATTTCTCTTACCTTTAGAAACCATAAGTGATTTCTATCAAGCATAAAGCATTGCAGTTATTTACTGTTTCTTTCTCAAAAAAAACAAATGCATTCTATGAATAAGAGCATCCTACCGGTCATAAAACATAAATTGAAAACTTTGAGTGTCAAAAGAGCCTGGGTAGGGACAAGAGACACGCTAAACGCCTTTTTAAATACCGGTCAGGAAGGGAAAAATATCGAATGGATTACTGTAAGACAAGAGGAAGATGCCACTTTTTCTCAATATGCATCGGCTCAATTGATAAGAGATATTACCGTCTCCACTCGAAGCACTGGTCTTGGCACCTTATATTATTTTGCCAACGACTTGTATAATGCAAAAAAAGGGAGTTGCATTGGCGATTACCCGGCACACTCTGTTTTTCGCGCTCTTGGCAAAAGTCATTGGACACGATCAACACCTATTTTAAATAATTACCCTCTCAATCAAAATATATCATGTCAAAAAAGAGCTTCTTTATTGCTTGCATACTAGCCATGGGACTAATAGCCGTGCTCATGTTTGCCGCAGCTATCAGTTGGATATGGCTTTCAGTCATTTTGTTTCCTCTTATATGCTTGGGTATTTACGATCTAATGCAAAAAAAGAATAGCGTCATACGTAACTTCCCGATTATTGGACATATGCGATATCTATTAAAAGATATTGGCCCGGAATTACATCAATATTTTGTTGAAGATAATACTGATGGGACACCTTTTAATGCAAATGAAAGAAACTACGTGGAAAGCCATGCTACCAAGAACTTAGAAAACCATCCTTTTGGGACAGAACTAAATATCTACAAAAAGAATTATGATTGGATGGAGCATAGCATTTATGCTGCACCCAAATTGAAAGACTTCCCTCGTGTAACTATTGGTGGTCCAGCCTGCAGCCAGCCTTATTCCGCCAGCATTTTTAATATCTCCGCGATGAGCTTCGGTTCACTTTCCCCTAATGCCATTAAAGCCTTGAACTTGGGTGCCAAAGAAGGCGCTTTTTTTCACGACACCGGCGAAGGAGGCATTTCCAAATATCATAGAAATGGCGGAGATTTAGTATGGGAAATAGGAACTGCCTATTTTGGCTGTCGCACCAAAGAAGGAAAATTTGATGCTATTCAATTTCAGGAAAAAGCTAAGTGGCCGGAAGTCAAAATGATTGAGATAAAAATAAGCCAAGGAGCAAAACCGGGACATGGCGGCATATTACCTGCGGCCAAAAACAATCAAGAGATTGCTGACATCAGAGGTATAAAGCCTAATACAGATGTGATCTCACCTCCTTCACACACCACTTTTAGTAATGCAAGAGGGCTCTGTTTTTGGATGAAACAATTAAGAGAATTAAGTGGGGGGAAGCCTATAGGCTTCAAACTTTGTATCGGTAGCCAGCAAGAATTTATTGACATCTGCGAACAAATGTTGACAACAGGAATCTTAGCAGATTTTATAACGGTAGATGGTGCGGAAGGCGGCACAGGCGCTGCACCTATCGACTTCTCCGATTCGGTAGGTATGCCATGGGAACCGGCTTTGGTATTTGTGTGTGATACCCTTAAAAAATTTGGACTAAAAGAAAATATTAAAATCGTTACTGCAACCAAGATCATCTCGGCATTTGATATTTTCAAAGCAATATGTTTAGGTGCAGACATCTGCAATTCTGCTCGTGGAATGATGTTTGCCTTGGGTTGTATTCAATCCCTAAAATGCCACACCAATAAATGCCCTACTGGTGTTGCTACACAAAAAGACAGTTTAGTAAGGGGGCTCGTCCCTGAAGAAAAATGGAAACGGGTAAAAAACTACCACCACGAAACGCTTAACGATTTTCTAGATCTCCTAGTTGCATCCGGCTGCACAGAAATCTCACAACTCAATCGCAAAATCATTCATAAACAAATGGGCACGGAAGAAAAGACCTTTGCCGAAATTTACGAAATAAAATATACGTAAAACGGAATTCAATTCTAGCCTTTTCTATTAGGCTAAAAATTCTTTATTTGATAAGGCGGATACAAAACAGCGTAAGAATTATCTTTCTGACTCTCCAGTTATGTGCATAAGGACTATCCGAACTGTTATTTCCTGACTTTGACACCATCATATTTATATAATATATAAATCTCTAATCATTAT
>NZ_JBNQGD010000006.1:0-2738 GCF_050436765.1 Arachidicoccus sp.
ATTATGTTGTTTTATGTTGTCACAATAGTATTGGGTTTCTTTCACGTAAACTTGCCTTTTGTAAACAGCGGTAGCCCTTTAAGTATCGGTATTTCCATTTTTATCGTCGCCATTGCCGCATTAAATCTAATCTTAGATTTTGATATGATTGAGAAAGGTGCGCAAATGGGTGCGCCTAAGTACATGGAATGGTATGGCGCCTTTGGATTACTTATTACTATGGTTTGGTTATATATGGAAATTTTAAGGCTCTTATCTAAAATAGGTTCAAACAGGTAATTGAGTTTTTAAAACCTCGTTATAAAGAGACCGTCTAAATCTAGACGGTCTCTTTGCGTTTAATAAGTTTATAAAGACCGGTCATCACCACATAAGACCGTTTATATATTTTCTAGTACTATGCATTACATAGTAATATACATTTGCAATGTAGTATGTATTATTTAGTATTATAAATTATATTCATGAAAAAGTATTTAACGTTATTAATGGCACTTATCCTATCCACAAACGCCATAGTTAAAGCTCAAACTAGTGAAATAACTAGTATCTCCGGTAAAGTGGTTGATGAAAATAAAGAACCCCTCAATTTTGCGGGTGTGTATTTATTAAATGCAAAAGATTCTTCATTTCTCAAAGCAGCAATGACAGATAGTGAAGGTATTTACCAGTTGTCGCATATTCCTTCAGGGAAACTGTTAGTTTCTGCAACTGTCGTTGGCCATCAAAAAGTGTATAGCAGGTCATTCGAAATAGATAAAAACAATTCCGCTATAACATTGCCTTTATTGATTTTAAAGAGCAATTCTACTGCTTTGAAAGATGTGAATGTAAGTGCCAGTAAGCCTTTTTTAGAACAAAAAGTGGACAAACTGGTCGTAAATATTGAAGGGAGTGTTGTAAGCGCCGGTAACAACGTACTGGAGATTTTGCAAAAAGTGCCCGGTGTAATGGTCGATAATGATGGTAATATTTCTTTACGTGGTAAGTCGGGTGTTACTATAATGATTAATGGAAAACTAACCTATCTTTCGCAAGAGCAGCTAACGGAGATGCTAAAATCTATGGATGCCAGTCAGCTTTCGCAGATTGAAATTATCACCAATCCATCCGCAAAATATGATGCCGCCGGGACAGCTGGCATCATCAATATAAAATTAAAAAAGAACGCTAACGAAGGCTTTAACGGGAATATACAGATGGGTTATTCCTTAGGCGTACATAGTAGAAACAGTGAAGGCATCAACCTCAATTATAAAAAAGGGAAATTTAACGCCTACGGAAGTTATAATCTTTACAAAGGAACGAATGGTCATGATTTTAATTTAGTTAGAAAATTCTATGACAATAACAACAGTCCCAATCTAATTATGGAACAACATTCTCCCAGGCTGTCAAAGAACACCTACCAATCTTTCCGAACTGGGCTACATTATTCCATCAATACAAAAAACACCAATGGAACTATGGCAAATGGTTCCTATAGTAATGGTAATGATCAAAGTAGCGGTCCTATAAAATTTCTTAACGAACATTATCAACTCGATTCAGCGGCAGTTCCCGAAACGGGTTCAAAAGACCATTGGCAATCTGTCGGCTATAACGTAAATTATAAATTGCAAATGGATACCAGCGGTCAGGAACTAACGGCAAATTTTGATTACTCCACCTACACCAGCAATACCTTTCAAAATTTCAGTACGGGCTATCAGAATGCTACAGGCGATTCAATGAGACCAACACTATATCGTAAAGGACAACTTCCTTCCACAATTATTATAAAATCTGGCAAGATCGATTACACTTTGCCATTTGGCAAAACAGCAAAGCTGGACGCCGGCATTAAAAGCAGTATTGTTACCAGCGACAATAATGTTGCCTATCAAAACCTTTCAAATGGCAATTGGCAAAATGATGCAGGTGCAACCAATCATTTCATTTACAAAGAAAATATCAACGCGGCATATGTAAATTTTAATAAGGATTTTATTCACGGATGGTCCTTGCAAGCTGGTCTACGAGCAGAACAAACGATTTCAAAAGCGAATCAAATAACCATAGACTCGGTCGTAAATCGGAATAATTTACAACTCTTTCCAAGCGTTTTTTTGAAAAAAAATATCGGGAAAAACAACTCACTAAATTTGTCTTATAGCCGTAGAATAGACCGCCCAGACTATAGCGAGCTTAATCCCTTTACTTATTATATTGACGATTATACATACAGCCAAGGGAATCCTTTTTTACAACCTCAGTTTACCAATTCTTTTGAGATCTCTAATTCATACAAAGGATATATCGTTACACTAAATTATAGCCATACCAATAATGTGATTACGGGTATAATAAAACAAAATGACACCACGCGTACCGCCTATGAAACATCCGTCAACTTGAATTCCATAAATAATATCAATTTGGGGATTACTGTTCCTATACAAGTTACGCATTGGTGGATGAGTAACAACTATGCTAATGTATTTCGCAAGACAATAAAGGGAGAGATAAGCAATGGTATGTTTAGCCAGGGAATGATTTCTTTCGGATTTAACAGTGATAACACCTTTACATTACCAGAAGATTTTAAAATTGAATTAAGCGGATATTACAATTCCAGGACTACACATTCCGTTTGGGTCGCAAATCCTCAATACAGTGTGTCGGCTGGCGTACAAAAATCATTTTGGCATAAGCAAGCCTCCTTAAAATTAAATGTCAGTGACATCTTTAATACCGAA
>NZ_JBNQGD010000007.1:0-12493 GCF_050436765.1 Arachidicoccus sp.
AATCTACTACTGTTCTCAATCATTGGACAAATGAAGGTGATAATACGAATATGCCGAGATTATTAGATAATGATTTAGTAGGGAATAGCCGTTTTTCTACAAGATGGTTGGAAGATGGTTCCTATATACGATTTAAAACTTTGACCTTAGGATATACGTTCCCTCTGACAGGAATCTTTAAAGGGATATTTAAAAGTGCAAGAATATTAGCTACGGCACAGAATTTATATACCATCTCTAAGTATAAGGGATATAGTCCGATAGCTGTTAATTATAGCAATCCAATAATGTATGGGGTAGATTATGGAAATGTTCCGCCTTTAAGGTCCTTTATTTTTGGAGTTCAGTTAGGTCTATAAGATTAATAATATTTAATAAAAATACAATGAAAGTTTATTATAAGAAGGAAATAAGAAACCAATCTTTATTATTACTGATTTTACTTTTGACGGTACTTTCTTTTTCCAGCGGGTGTAAGAAATTCTTAGAGCCTGCCCCCAAAGATGTTGTACTAGAGTCAAATTTCCCAAAGAGCTATTGGGATGCCGAATTTCTTTTAAGAGGAACATATCAAGCCTTGCAACCTCTGGTAGAATATCAATTTATTTTGGGAGAAATGAGGGGTGATTGGGTTACACCAGGTTCAGGTGCAAATGATGATATTTTACAGCTGGCGAATGAAAAAGTGACTGGAGATAATAAATATACTGAATGGCAACCGTACTATGATTTGATTAATAGAGCAAATTATTTAATTTCCATTATAAACAAAGTGCCACTGGATTCTACCTATTTTTCTACAACAACAAGAGCGCAATATGTTGGCGAAGCTAGATTTTTGAGGTGTTGGGGCTATTTTCAGTTGGTTGAAAATTTTGGGTCGGTTCCATTTGTTTGGAGTGCAATTGATGACATAAGCAAGGTGGATACGTTATATAACATACCTCCCTCATCAGAAGATTTAATACTTGATTCTATAGAAGTAGACTTAAATAGAGCTTATTCTGAAACCGATAGTAGAATTTATGTTCCTAATAGCTTCGATGCAGGCCTAAGAGAAAGTTATACAACAGATCAATTAAGAGTAAGAAAGCAAAGTGTTTGTGCGCTACAAGCAGAAGTATACTTGTGGAGAAATAAATATAACGATGCACTCAATGCCTGTAAAAATTATAATTTGATTCAAGGCCTTCCAGGGGGAATGAATGCTAGTTGGATGAATGTTTTTTCAAATATTCCTGATGTATATGCGCAAGAACCACTCATAAGAGTAGAGTTTAGTTTCAGCGCAAGAGAAACAAATTCCTTAATGATGTTAACCTCGAACGATCCAGCTTCGGGCGGGAAATACATGGTCGCTCCTTCTATGGTTGCAATGAAGGCATATGACCCTTCTTACCCAAACAGTATATCCAAAAGTAATCTAGATAACGAATTATATAGAGGATTCGGATACTCTTTTGCGGGGAGTGCTCCTTATTATAATAGACTAAATAGTGATCCTGTTATCTGGAAATTTATTGGATTAGGGGCCGTTGCTCCAGATACTGTAAACGTCAGTCCGACAGTACGTGCACCGTACCAGAGTGATTTCTCGTTTTATTTATATCGTTGTGCAGATGTGTCTTTATTATGGGCTGAAGCTGCTAACCGCACGGGTGATAAGGCTACGGCCATATCCCAGATAAACGGCGTGAGAGGTAGAGTGGGTATGCCAAATGCAACCGTAGCAACAACTAGTGAAGATAGTATTTCGGTCAACTCTTCGACCGAAAAAATTGAAGATTATATCTTAAGAGAAAGGGGACTCGAATTAGGATTTGAAGGCAAAAGGTGGTTTGATTTAATGAGATTTTCTAGGCATCGTGGTACACCAACTTCTCCAGATATTAACTATTTGGTAAGTCACGTAATTCAACGTGTTTCTGATGATGAGAAAGCTGGAGTCACTTCGATATTATCTGATACAAAAAACTGGTATTTGCCTTATAATAATAAAGAGGTTCAATTGAATCCATCTTTAAAAAATAATTAAACAGCTTCGATAGATTAGATTTTAGAAGCCTTTATTCGCTAAAATTTATTTTTGCTTTCTGCATATTCAAGCCACTCCTGATTTTTTTAATTATTGGGAGGGCTTATTTTTTGAGTTTTTCATTTCTATTTTTGGACAAAATATTATGTAAATGCCTTCATATCTGATAGGTTTTATTTGAAATTTGAACTTCTCCTTTGTCTTATCTAAAATAAAATAATTAAATTATCGTTTTATTTTTGATAAAATATGATTTCGGCAGACACTTACCCATTGACTGTATTTATTATTTCTGCTTAGCAACTTGATTCTATGATGGTCTTATGACCGATTTATGTTTTTTTCAATACATCGCTTAGATAGATTTTAATAATAATGAAATTGAATATTAATTTTTAGAAATAATAATTGTCAGTTTGATAATTATTTCCTAATTTAGCCTTACAAATGTTTAGTTGGGTTTAAAAAATTAGGATCAGATTTTAATGAAGGTAAAATAAGGTTGACGCGTAAATCATATTTTTTTTTCTCTATTGCGCAATCGATTGCAATTCAGAAAATGTGGTCAATCTTTATAAATACTAATATCACACAAAACAGATATTTTTATATTGAAAATATAATAACAATAATAATGAAGATCTTATTGATAGCATTTTTCCCATTTATTTTTATCCCCGCTTTTTCTCAATCCAATACCAACTTAAATCTCTGGTATAATAAACCTTCTGGGGAAACTTGGGAAAATGCTTTACCAATTGGCAATGGCAGATTGGGCGCAATGATTTATGGAAACCTACCTACGGAGATTATTCAATTAAATGAGGGTACTCTTTGGAGTGGACGCCCTAATCGCAACGATAATCAGGCCGCTTTGGCTGCCTTGCCCAAAATAAGATCATTAATTTTTGGTGGACAATATAAAGAAGCTGAGGATTTGGCAAACAAGACCATCATTAGTAAAAAATCTCAAGGGCAGATGTTTGAACCAGTGGGTAATTTGAATCTCCAATTTAGCGGTGCAGAAAACTACACCGATTATTACAGATCTTTAGATATAGAGAATGCTATTGAAAAAACTACTTATACCATTGGGGACGTTAAATTTAAAAGAGAAGCGCTGGCCTCTTTTCCAGATAATGTAATAGTGATGCATTTGACGGCAAGTAAGGCTGGACGTATTTCCTTCAAAGCATTCTTCTCGACACCGGAACCTAATGCAGTTATAGAAACCACCGTGTCCAAAGAGCTTACAATTGCTGGAACCACTATCGACCACGAAGGTGTTAAGGGTGAAGTGAAATATAAAGGGATAGTTAAGTTCAAATTATCTGGAGGAAGCGTTATTGCAAATGATACTTCTGTAACGGTGAAAAATGCAGATAGCGTTACACTTTATATTTCTATTGCCACTAATTTTATTAATTATCACAATTTAAGTGGTAATGAAAATCTGAAAGCTGAAAGTTATTTAAACAAAGCTTTTGCCAAATCTTTCTCAACAATTCTACATGCGAACATTCAGGCATACCAAAAATATTTCAATCGGGTAAAAATTAATCTGGGCAAAACTGCTGACTCTAAACTTCCAACAGATGTACGCTTAAAAAACTTTGCGACAGATAACGATCCGGGCTTCGCTGCGCTTTATTATCAATATGGTCGTTATTTGTTGATATCTTCTTCTCAGCCTGGTGACCAGCCTGCCACCCTTCAAGGACTTTGGAATAACAAATTGTATCCGCCGTGGGATAGCAAATACACAATTAACATCAACACCGAAATGAATTATTGGCCAGCTGAAAAAACCAATCTTTCGGAAATGCAGCAGCCATTATTCGATATGATAAAAGATTTGTCGATAACTGGCAAAAAAACGGCGCATGATATGTATGGTGCGCGGGGTTGGATGGCTCATCATAATACTGATATTTGGCGGACTACGGGTGGTGTTGATGGTGCGTTTTGGGGTATTTGGAGTAATGGTGGCGGATGGCTTAGTCAGAGCTTGTGGGAACATTATTTATACAACGGAGATAAAAAATACTTAGCTTCTGTATATCCGATACTTAAAGGTGCAGCGACTTTTTATGTGGATTTTTTAGTGGAAGATCCCCATAACCACTGGTTGGTTCTTTGCCCTGATATGTCGCCGGAGAATTCGCCAAAATCGCATCAAGGCGCTTCTATCGACGCCGGTACAACAATGAGCAACCAAATTGTTTTTGACATTTTCAGCAAAACAATTCGAGCTGCAGAAGTTCTTCATAAAGATGCTGCCTTTGTAGATACTTTAAGGGAAATGAGAAGTCGCCTGGCTCCAATGCAAATTGGTCAATATGGACAACTGCAAGAGTGGTTGGAGGATTTAGATAATCCCAACGATCATCATCGACATATTTCCCAATTGTATGGATTGTTCCCATCTAATCAAATTTCGCCCTATCGAACGCCCAAGCTTTATAGCGCTGCTAAAAATACATTAATCCAACGTGGAGATGTATCAACGGGTTGGAGTATGGCGTGGAAGATTAACTGGTGGGCAAGAATGCTGGATGGGAATCATGCCTATAAGTTGATTAAAGAGCAACTTTCGCCTGTAGGTACAAATGAAGGCGGAGGTGGAAATTATAATAATCTTTTTGATGCACATCCGCCTTTTCAGATTGATGGGAATTTTGGCTGCACTTCGGGCATTACCGAAATGCTGATGCAAAGTGACGACGGTGATATAGACTTGATTCCGGCACTTCCTGATGAGTGGGCGACAGGCAGTATTAGCGGCCTTCGTGCAATTGGGGGATTTGAAATTGTAGACCTGCAGTGGAAGAATGCCAAGATTGTGAGGCTGTCTATTAAATCAACTATTGGCGGCAACCTTCGTTTGCGCGTGCCTAATTCTTTGGCGTTTGCAGATGGGTCGAAGATTAAAATTGCTATTGGAAATAATTCCAATTCATTTTATCAAACGGAAAAAATAAAAGACCCGATCATTTCTGATAAAGCAAAAATAACGTTACCGAAATTGAGGAAGACTTTAGTTTACGACATATCAACAAAAAAAGGAAGCACCTATAATTTGATTGCGGATTAATAAAGTGAATGACAAATTTTAAAAGTAGTTCATGATTATAGTCAAAAAAATAAGCCTACTATTTGGAAACAGAAAAATCTGCTATCTAATTACCTGTTTGCTTTTGCTGGGCTTTAATATTGTTAAGGCACAAGTAGATAAAGGGTCATTTTATACAAATGATTATCCAAATTACTTCCTGAATGCGGGGTATAGCCAAAAAGACATCGACGCAAAAGTTGATAAGGCATATGATGATTTATTTAACGGACCGAACAAGGTTTATTTTGAAGTCGGTGATTCCATGGCCTATATAACAGATTTGAAAAATCATGATGCAAGAACGGAAGGGCTCTCTTATGGCATGATGATCGCGGTCCAATTAAATAAAAAAGATGTATTTGACAGGATATGGCGGTGGAGCAAAAAATATTTGCAGCATCAGGATGGACCACGCAAAGGTTATTTTGCTTGGAGTATTAATCCCAAAACGATGAAACAAAACTCTCCGGGAACTGCCTCGGATGGTGAATTGTATTTTATAACAGACTTGTTATTTGCTTCCAATAGATGGGGCAATAATACGGGTATAAATTATTATAAAGAAGCGCGTTTTATTTTGGATAACATGTGGAGCAAAGATGGCACTAGTGGAGGTGTATTCAATATTATCAATACCCAACATAAACAAATATGTTTTACGCCGGAAGGCAGAAATTATAATTATACAGATCCTTCCTATCAATTACCTGCTTTTTATGAAGTTTGGGCGTTGTACGCAAAGGATGGTCATGAAAAATTCTATGCGGATTGTGCGGATACAGCAAGGGCTTTTCTTCACCGTGCTTGTAGCGCGTCAACCGGCTTAAATTCTGACCTTGCAGACTTTAATGGACAACCATATGGAAGTTGGCTACATCCGGCGTTTCGTTACGATTCTTGGCGTGTTCCAATGAATATTGCAATGGATTATAATTGGTTTAGAAAAGATAAAAAATGGCAACGGGATTATGCGAAACGTATTCAGATCTTTTTTAAATCAAAAGGAATCGATTCATTTAAAGACCAGTTTAATTTGGATGGCTCTGTACCTGATCAAATATTGCAAGCCGGTGGAGTCAAGGAGCTTCGCCATTCGCTGGGTCTGGTGGCGACTGTTGCTTCAACTGAAATGATTCGAAAAGATAATTTCGATTTTATACACGCATTATGGAATGCCAAACTTGTACCTTATAAGGATGGTTATTTCGACTCTTACTATGATGGTTTATTGTATTTATTCAGCCTTATGCATTTAAGTGGAAACTATCAACTAATAAAACCTTCACTAACGATTTTAAACAGAAATCAGTAATATGAAAAATATTAAAATAAATTTTAGTAGACTTAATAAACGATTCATATTGGTGCTGATGATGCTGTGCTTTATGGCGTTGCACTGTTTTGCACAAGATCAGAAGTTTTACATATTTCTTTGTTTTGGCCAGTCTAATATGGAAGGCCATGCGAGGATTGAGCCTCAGGATACCACTGTTAATAGTCGTTTTCAGGTAATGGAAGCGGTCGATTGCCCCAATTTGCATAGGGAAAAAGGAAAGTGGTATACTGCTGTTCCTCCTTTATGCCGTTGTACGACAGGATTAACACCTGTTGATTATTTTGGCAGGGCACTTTTACTACATCTTCCAAAAGATGTAAAAGTAGGCGTTATTAATGTAGCTGTTGGCGGTTGTAAAATAGAACTTTTCGATAAAAATAATTATAAAGATTACGCTGACTCAGTTCCGGTTTGGATGAAAAACATGATTAAGCAATATGATGGCAATCCTTATGGACGATTGGTTGAGATTGCTAAAATTGCTCAAAAGTACGGTGTAATAAAGGGAATACTCTTGCATCAAGGTGAATCTAATACAGGTGATGAAAATTGGCCTACAAAGGTAAAAGGTGTCTATGATAATCTTCTCAAGGATTTGCATCTTAATGCTGCTTCGGTGCCTTTGATTGCCGGAGAAGTTGTTAATGCTGATCAAGGAGGTATTTGTGCCAGTATGAATACGATTATAGATAAACTGCCGCAAACTATTCCTACAGCGCATGTTGTTTCCTCGAAAGGTTGCTCCGTTTGGAAGGATCATTTGCACTTTGACGCTGCAGGTTATAGAAAATTTGGGGAGAGATATGCGACGACAATGCTGCCATTGCTTGAATATAAGGCTAATGAAAAGGGTAGTTTAAAAAAATAAATAACAAGTCTTAAATACGTCCTTCTATTAAATTAATACAATCAAAAAATGAAATACGCTTTTCTTTTCCTGTTATTTGCTATTGCATTATCAAGTACTTCTAAGGCTCAGTCGGTTATTGGACACGCGCAACCGGGTTTTGACCAAGTCCAAGCCGATATTTCACATGGAGAAATTGATACGATTTATTACAAATCAAAAGCGGTAGATACCATTCGTAGAGCGCTTGTTTATACGCCACCCGGTTATTCTAAAAATAAAAAGTACCCTGTTTTATATTTACTACATGGCATAGGTGGAGACGAATATGAATGGTTGATGAATGGTCACCCTGAAGTAATCCTGGATAATTTGTATGCTCAAGGAAAAATTGTTCCCATGGTTGTTGTTTTGCCTAACGGTAGAGCGATGAAAGATGACAGAGCTACTGGAAATATTATGGCACCCGATAAGGTAAAAGCCTTCGCTACATTTGAAAAAGATTTATTGTCTGATTTGATTCCCTACATACAAAAGCATTTTTCTGTTTATACCGATAGATCCCATCGTGCCATTGCAGGTTTGTCAATGGGCGGGGGGCAATCATTAAATTTTGGTTTGGGGAATCTTGATAAATTTGCTTGGGTGGGCTCTTTCTCGGCTGCGCCCAATACAAAGACACCGGAAGAATTAGTGCCCGATCCGGCGATGGCAAAAAAAGAATTAAAACTACTGTGGATTTCCTGCGGAGCTAGTGACGGTTTAATCAGCTTTAGTAAAAGAACACACGATTATCTGGTTAAAAACAATGTGCCTCATATTTATTATATCGAACCGGGTGTGCACGAATGGAAGGTATGGAAAAACGGTTTGTATATGTTTTCTCAATTAATCTTTAAAGCCGTTGACACCTCTACCTTTTCTAAATACCCAGTTGTAGGGGCACCAGCTTCTACAAATATCCGCGGTGGGGAGTATCCACAGATTTTAGCTGACCACCGTGTAATATTTCGTATAAAAGCCCCCGATGCGAACAGCGTTCAGATAGACTTAGGTAAGAAATATGATATGGTAAAAGATGCCAATAGTTACTGGACAGTTACAACAGATTCCATTGGGGAAGGATTTCATTATTATTCTTTAATTATTGACGGTGTTGCCGTCGCTGATCCTGCTAGCGAAACCTTTTATGGTATGGGAAGAATGGCCAGCGGCATTGAAATTCCTTTTGGGGATGGTGATTTTTATGCACTAAAAAAAGTCCCCCACGGAGATATTCGAATAGAGAATTATTTTTCTAATGTTACCAATTCATGGAGACAACTATACATTTATACACCTCCGGGATACGATGAAAACACCAATGTCAAATATCCCGTTTTATACATATTACATGGAGGTGGTGAGGACGAAACAGGATGGGCTCATCAGGGTAAAGCAAATTTAATTTTAGATAACCTTATTGCTGCACAAAAGGCTAAACCAATGTTAATCGTGATGCCGGATGCAAACATAGGTTTCGGCGGGTTTAATCCGGAAGGTATTGAACTTGGAATGAAGCTTTTTGAAAAAGAAATGAAACAAGCTATTATTCCATTCGTAGAGAATAAATATCGAGTAAAAACAGACGCCAACAACCGTGCTTTAGCGGGATTATCGATGGGAGGGATGCATACACTTTATACAGGCCTTTATAATACGGATATGTTTGCATATATCGGTGTTTTCAGCTCTGGGTGGATAGTTCCCATGATGGACAAAACAGCTAACGCAGAATATGCATTTATGAAGGAGCATGCTGATAAGATAAATGCCCATCTAAAGGAATTCTGGATTTCAGAAGGAGGTCCGGAAGATATTGCTTATAAAAATGGGAAAATAATGTTGCACAAATTAGATCAATTGAAAATAAAGTATACTTACTATGAATACCCTGGTGGACATAGCTGGCCGGTATGGAGGAATGATTTGCTCCATTTTGCACCGTTGCTTTTTAAGTAAATCTAAAATTCAATTTTTTAAACGCTAAGTTTTCTATATAAAAATCATCATTTAAAAAATATACAATGAAATCAAAGCAAGCAATTATTTTCTCCGTAGCCCTACTGGTCGGTCAAATGTGTTTCGCGCAAACAAATGTTCTCGAAGACTTCAAGCCTTCAACACTTAACCAACCGGGGCAGGAATTTCCAGAGGTGAACTCTCAGGGTTATGCCCGATTCAAAATTAAAGCGCCTGAGGCGGATAGCATTCGGGTGAGCCTGGGTTTAGGCGGTAGAGGCGGTACCCTGCTTACGAAAGGGGCAGATGGTTTCTTTACAGGTACTACGGAAGGGCCGATGGATGAAGGCTTTCATTACTACCACCTTTCTGTTGACGGGGGAACTTTTAATGACCCCGGTGCACTGAACTTCTATGGTTCTACACGGTGGGAAAGTGGTATTGAAATACCTGCTCATGACCAGGATTTTTATGCGCTGAAAGATGTTCCACATGGTAATGTCGTTCAGATCCTTTTTAATTCAAAAAGTACCCATTCGCAGCGCCGCGCTTTCGTATATACGCCGCCCGGATACAATAAGAATATTTCAAAAAAATATCCCGTATTATACTTGCAGCATGGCTGGGGCGAGGATGAAACGGCCTGGAGTAACCAGGGACGCGTAAACCTTATCATGGATAATCTGATTGCCGAAGGCAAAACAAAACCATTTATTATTGTGATGACTTACGGGATGACTAACGAATTGAAATGGGGTCACATGAAGGATTTTAAAATTGAGCCATTTCAAACCGTGTTAGTTGATGAATTAATACCTTATGTAGATTCCCATTTTCGCACAATAGCAAATAGAGAACATCGTGCGATGGCTGGTCTTTCAATGGGTGGTATGGAAACCCACGCAATCACGCTGAATAAGTCTAATGTATTTTCTTATTATGCATTGCTGAGCGGTGGTATCTACACACCGGAAGAACTTAAAGGCAAAACAAAACCGACACTCATTTTTATAAGTTGTGGCAGCAGGGAAAGACCTGACGGAGTTAAGAATGCTGTAACTGCATTAAAAGGAGCAGGGTATAATGCCGTTTCCTATGTTTCTGAAAATACTGCGCACGAATTTCTTACCTGGCGTCGTAGCCTGCATGAACTTGCGCCGATGTTATTCAGGAATTAAAACAATTTGCGCCATTGCTTTTTAGAAAATAATTTATCTTGATATGAGATATTTGCTTTTTACTGTTTTATCTTTTTTTTGCATTCATTGTTTTGCTCAGCAAAGTATAAAAAGCTGGAAAGACGTAAATTATGCTGGTGATAGGATGATTTATCACAAACTTGATATTTCCTTGCCGCAAGAAAATCGAGCCACATACCCTGTTGTTATAGTCATTTATGGAAGTGCTTGGTTTGGCAATAGTTTCAAAGGTATGGCGATGCAAACATTAGGCAGACCATTAGTGGATGCAGGTTTCGCAGTAGTTGCGCCTAATCATAGATCATCAAAAGATTCAGTCTTCCCTGCGCAAATAAATGATATAAAGTCTGCGATTAGGTTTGTACGGGCGAATGCGGCCAAATACCATTTTGACACAAGTTTTATCGGAATTACCGGGTTTTCGTCGGGTGGTCATTTAGCTGCGCTTGCCGGGACTTCGGGTGGTGTTACAGAATATACTGTAGGAAAGGTAACAGAAAATATTGAAGGCAACGTTGGTCTTAATATGAAATTTAGAAGCGGTGTGGACGCAGTGGTAGATTGGTTTGGTCCTACTGATATACGAGTGATCGATTCTTGTCGCAGTGGAGCGGGTGTCATTACGCCCAATTCGCCTGAGGCCTATTTAATTGGAGGTCCCATAAAAGATAATCCTGAAAAATGTGCTTTAGCGAATCCTATAACTTATGTAGACGCAGGTGACCCGCCGTTTCTTATTTTTCATGGAGACAAAGACCCATTAGTGCCGATATGCCAAAGTGAGATGATGAATACCGCACTCAAAAAAGCCAAAGTGCCTTCACAATTTATCGTAGTGCCGGGTGGTCGGCATGGGCCTGGTGTAATGGAGGAAAAATATTATAAAGTAATGGTTGATTTTTTTAATAACCAATGGAAGCTTAGAAAAAATAAAAACAAATGAAAAAATTAAAAATTTACTTCATTTGGATGTGTTTATTTCCATTCGCTGTTCAGGCACAACGAACCGTAAATCTTTATCCCAAGGGTATTCCCAATGCCAAAAGAACTACATTAAAAGACATGCCTGAAAATCCAGCTGAAGGTTTAATCCGTCGTGTTATTACACCAACACTGGAAATGTATTTACCTAAAGAAAATGCCGGGAGAGCGGCAGTCGTCATTTGCCCGGGTGGTGGTTACAGTGTCTTGGTTTATGAAGGCGAAGGCGTAACGACAGCAAAGGCATTCGCTAAAAAGGGAGTAGCCGCATTTGTGTTGAAATACCGATTGCCTAATGATTCCTTCCAGGTGAATAAAACAATAGCGCCTTTGCAGGACGCGCAACAGGCCATTAAAATGGTGCGCGACAGCGCATCTATTTGGAACATTGATGCAAACAAAGTGGGTATTATGGGTTTTTCCGCCGGAGGACACGTGGCATCCACTGAAGCCACACATTTTAGTAAGGCACTCATTGAAAACAAAAGCAACACCAATCTTCGACCGGATTTTCAAATATTAGTCTATCCGGTTATTAGCATGCAGGATAATTTAACACACAAAGATTCGCGCAAACAATTATTGGGAGTGAATCCTACCAAAGAAACGATAGACCTTTATTCTAATGAATTGCAAGTGAATAATGATTCTCCTCCAGCTTATATAACCCAGGCTGCAGATGACAAAGTGGTCGACGTCGATAATAGTATTGTTTATTTTGAGAGACTCAGACATCATCATGTGCCGGTCGAAATGCATATTTATCAAAAAGGCAATCACGGTTTTGTGTTTAAGCATCCGGGCTGGATGGTACCGCTATTTGAATGGATGCAGAGCAACAATTGGATGAATAAATAAACCCTATAGTCATGAAGAAATTTTTAAACATTGAACTTATTATGAAACAAACAGTAGTTAAAAAACTTTGCCTACCCTTGCTCATCGCAACAGGTCTCGCCATTAACCCGGCTTTCGCTCA
>NZ_JBNQGD010000008.1:0-1365 GCF_050436765.1 Arachidicoccus sp.
CGAATCCAGGTAAAATTGATATGGACACTTCTGGGTGCCCAAAAAACCAAAATAAATGTTGATACAGAATAGGGTCGCCGCCCGCCATATAATCAAAAAAAACAGTATTGAAGTTTCTATCGGTTAAAAGCATAGTAATAGCACCGGCTAAAACTGGTAATGATAACAACAATAAAATAGCGGTAATGAAGATAGTTCAAACGAATAAAGGCAATCTTCTCATAGTTAAACCTATCGCGCGCATATTAATTATAGTAGTAATAAAATTAATGGCGCCCAAAATCGAGGAAGCGCCAGCTAGATGCAAGCTAAATATAGCCATATCAACAGAAGGGCCCGAATGCGAAATGCACCCACTCAACGGCGGGTAAACAGTTCAACCGGTACCGGGCCCAACTTCAACATAGCTAGAAAGCAACAACAATAGCAATGATGGCGGCAATAATCAAAAACTAAGATTATTCAGCCTAGGAAACGCCATATCGGGAGCTCCAATAAGCGTTGGAACAAACCAATTACCAAAACCACCTATCAGAGTGGGCATAACCATAAAAAATATCATAATAAAAGCATGCGACGTTAACGCCACGTTATAAAGTTGGTGATTCCCCATCAAAACACAGTTGCCCGGCGCAGAAAGCTCAAGGCGCATTATATAAGAAAGTGCGGTACCAATTACGCTAGCAAAAATCCCAAAAAAAAAAATACAGAATTCCTATATCCTTGTGATTAGTTGAGTATAACCATCTCGAAGTGAAACTCCTCAAGTTATTCAACGTTAGTTTATTTGTCATTATGTTTTACTTGGCAATACCCAGTACCAACAAAAGTGCTTTTTTTGATATCATTCGTAATAGTCGTATTTTTAGTAGTAAAATGGAATCGTAAGGTCAAATGAAATTTAATTATGATACAAGACTCAGTAGTAATCTGTCCACCGAGGAAAAAATAGTTATTGCATAGAAAATTAAGGGGGCGTAAAAAATTACGCCAGCAAAAGACCCAATAATAGCTCACGACGGCGCCATAAGCGCCTCGCCGTACTCATTTTCGGTCTCCTCTTCCCCGCTATACAAAAAGTACTCAAACGGGCTAGAGCTTTCAGAAACGCTCAAATTGGATACGGAAGTAATGAACATCAATAAATAATAAAAGGAACTAACAACACTGGCTAGCGCCAGTACAACAAATAGCCCGTAATAATTAGTTTTAAATATTTCTAAAAATAAAAAATATTTAGCGAAAAATCCCAGCAAAGGCGGCAGCCCGGCCATCGACAGAACTGACAAACTAAAAGAAAACCCGGGGCCTAAAACCCCGGCCGACTGATTGTTTTCTAAATGAACAACAAACTTCAACTCCGGC
>NZ_JBNQGD010000009.1:0-8361 GCF_050436765.1 Arachidicoccus sp.
GTGGGCTGCTACCGGGGGATCGGTTATTATAAACAAAAATGCGAACAAACTGGTAAGTAATACTTATGGTACGGGTTATACAAACGGCCGCAAATCGTATATCGGTCAATTTACATACGATTATGCCGGCAAGTATATAGCTAATTTTACTTACCGATATGACGGATCGGCAAATTTTGCGCCGGATCAACGTTGGGGCTTCTTTCCTTCCGGTTCTGGAGCCTGGGTAATCTCTAAAGAGAATTTCTTTAAAAATGTCAAAGGAATTCAGATGCTTAAATTGAGGGCTTCTTTAGGTCTGACAGGTAATGATGCCATCGGTGGGTTTCAATGGGAGGATTCTTATATACCCGGCAATAACTCATTTTTGGGTACGGCACCGACACTTAATCCCGGCATTCGATACGGGGTAGTACCGAATCCTAATATCACCTGGGAAAAATACCTGAATAAGAATATAGGGATAGACATTGATTTCTTGAATAATTTTAGCTCAAGCCTTGATTACTGGCGTAATTACACTTATGATATATTAGGAACAAGAATTCAGACTACACCACCGACTTATAGCCGCCCGTTACCAGCGGTGAATTACGGTAAAGAGATTGCTCAAGGTCTGGATTTTAGTTTGAACTATCATAATATTGTTGGTCAATTAAGCTATGGTGTAGGTATTGTTGCTTCGTATGGTTATGCTTGGTATAAGCAAAAGGATCAAAATGTTACCTATGACTATCAAAATCAGATAGGAGATGGGCGTACTACATCTATGGTAACCGGCTATAAGGTCGACCACATGCTTAGAACTCAGAGCGATGTGGATGCATGGCTGGCCAAATATCCCCACTACAGTTTCTATGGCGATATTCCGCAAGCAGGTGACTTTGTTTACAAAGACATAAGTGGCCCTAATGGAAAGGCGGATGGCACCATTGATGATAATGATTATACGATCATTAAAAAAAGAAATGCCCCTATAGTGGGAGGATTACATTTGGAAGCAGCATGGAAAGGTATTAGCATCTCTGCGACTTTCAATGGCTCATTTGGCTACTTAAAATCTTTCAATAGTTTGGCGCAAGGTGTAGAATGGAACAGAATGTGGGAACAATGGTATGCCAATTCTTGGACGCCACAAAATACCAATGCTTGGCTTCCTTACCGGTATAGCGCAAATGCCGAAAAAAATGGGGATAATAATGCTACTAGTGATTTTTGGATGGCAGATGCGAGTTTTTTACGTTTAAAAAGTTTGAATATTGGATATGATCTGCCACAAAGATTGTATAAAAAATACTTAAATGGCGTTCGTTTTTATGTATCAGGATCCAATCTTTTTATAATCAGCAAATTCAATAAAAGATTCTTTGATCCTGAAATTGGCTCAGGCGTGTCTTTCCCGACCGTTAAGTCATTTAATGCCGGTATAAGTGTAACGTTCTAAGTCTTAACATTAAAAGAAAATAAAATGAAATATATAAATAGAAGCAAATTTATCCTTTTTGTTGTGTTAACAGCATTAGGCACATCTTGCAAAAAAGGGCTGAATTATCAAAATACGAGCGCCATAAACCCAGCGCAAGTATGGACGGATTCGACGTTAATTGGGGCTTATCTCAACGACATATATGGGGGGCTTATGCCTGGTTGGCCACTTGGAAGTGGCAATAATTCAGATGAAGGCATTAGCGGGTCAGGCGGCGGATTAAGTAATTATCTACAAGGGACCCATCTTGATGCCGCAAGCAATTCTTCCGGGTTGAACTATACTTATATTGATAAGACGAACTATTTTATTGACCAGTTGGCAAAAATATCACCATCGGTGATGAGTGCCAGTCTGAAAAACCGCATGGTGGGCGAGGCTAAATTCTGGCGTGCCTGGACTTATTGGGGTATGGTGAAAAAAGTTGGGGGTGTACCATTAATCCTGCATACACAGGATGGTACAGATACAATTGCTTTGAAAGTACCTCGTGCCAAAACATCGGAATGTGTAGCGCAAATTATTAAAGATTTGGATAGTGCTGCCATGGTCCTGCCTGCTAATTATACGGGTGTCAATTACGGACGTATTAACAGTGTTGCCGCATTAGGACTCAAGGGGAGAATATTGTTGTGGTACGCGAGCCCTTTATTTAATCCGTCAAACGATGCAGCCAGATGGCAAACTGCTTATACGGCAACCAAAGCGGCATTAACAGCAGCGGATGCAGCTGGTTTCGGATTGTTCCCCAACTATCGTAACATTTGGTATTCAGCTAACAAAGAGATGATTATGGTCAACCAATATTATTATCCTGACCACTATATGAATTTCAACTCTATTCGACCATTGGCGTTTACAAATGGTGCAACTAATACAGATCAGCCTATCTTACAGATGTTGTTAGCCTATCCTAAGCGTG
Organism: Arachidicoccus sp.; assembly: GCF_050436765.1. Taxonomy (NCBI): domain Bacteria; kingdom Pseudomonadati; phylum Bacteroidota; class Chitinophagia; order Chitinophagales; family Chitinophagaceae; genus Arachidicoccus; species Arachidicoccus sp. The sequence goes on from NZ_JBNQGD010000009.1 coordinate 2,409, forward strand.
ATGGTAGTCCAATGCAGTACAATGAATCCCAGTTATCTGATCCCCTTTATAATGCGCAATTTTTAAAAGACTTTCTTACCAATCGTGATGATAGATTTTATGCGACTATCTGGGTTCCTGGTACTGTTTATCCGACACCAGACGTGGGCGTAATCGGAATGACAACACCGAGATCTGCTTCTTATTGGCTCAACTGGACCTGGGCAGCAGGAGCAACACCTTCCGCAGAACTACCCAAGAAAGATAACAGTATCACAGGTATTTCTCCTTTAATCCAAAATGGTGATCAGAACGGCGTAACAGGATTCTTCGAACGCAAGGGTTTGGATACGACTTTGGATCATAATCAGTTGGTGGGCTTGGCAGCAGGGGCTAAAAGTTGGTTTTCACCCATGCGTTATGCGGAGCTACTCTTGAATATGGCTGAGTGTGCTAACGAGATTGGTAAAAGTAGCGAGGCCCTAAACGCCCTGTATCAAATTCGTCAACGTGCGGGTATAGCCGCGGGGGCAGACGGGCATTACGGTGTTACGGCTACTACACAAGTTGATATTCGCACGGCTATTATGAACGAGCGGCAAGTGGAGTTCGCATTTGAAGGCTTTAGGTTTGATGATTTGAGAAGATGGAGACGCTATGACGTATTGAATACCGAAGGTACCAGAAAAGGATTATTTATTGTTTTGAATAAAGGTCAGGGCTTACCTTCCAACACAGACAATATTATGACAGCTTCTGTTATGTCCAAGTTCTCTGCCGTAATTGTAGACAATCTAGATAATACGGGTTCCGGAGATGTCAAGTACAACCTTAGCCTTAACCATTGGTTTTATGCGTTACCACCGGCTCAGATTTCTATAGAACCAAATGATTTACCGCAAAACAATGAATATGGCGGTACTTTTGACCCGCTTCAGTAATATTTGCATATACTTTGTTATTTTGATTAAAAAGATTAGGGGCTGTAATGCTCCTAATCTTTTTTCGCTATACTGTATTGTCGACATTGGTATGGGACTCAACAATATACCACCACAATGTGCCAATTCAGCAATAGTCCTTTAAGTAGCAGATAAATATCTTTACACTTGTTTTTGTATCGGCTCCAAAAAGCCAATTAACGGTATATTGGAACGCTTGGTCCGCTTTATAGTCGATTGTCCAAAGAAGGAAGATGTATAATTCGAAATTCAATAGATCTGAAATGATTAAACGAAAGCTTGTAAAGGAAATATTTTTAATAACGATAATTACTCTGATCTCGATCGCAAGTAAAGCACAAAAAAAGAAAGCGCTATCGGAAAATGGAATTACGCAAACCCACATGGTCAATTCTGACATTGACGATTGTGCAAAGCCTTGGTGCTATTTGCAAAATTCCACTACCGTAATTGGCGTTCCTTATATGCCTGATGCGGTGCAGATTACCTATGATGGCGCCATTTATACAAATAATGCTGAGCTATGCTTTTTTTATGGAAAGCATTTGCAACCGGTTCTACAACGACAAAAATGGTGGTATAAAGGCTGGATTCCGATTGTTGAATATAATTGGGAAAGTCAAAAAACAAAGTATGAAGTAGAAATGTTTGGATTTCCTTTAGCGGGTGAAGATGCTCAAAATACCTTACAGTTCGTCAAGGTAAGGATAACAAATGAAAATACAATCAGTTCAAAAGCTCAATTCACCGTAGCTGCGAGATCTACAGGCGAAAATAATCGTTTAGGAAAGAGTATTTTTTCTCCTCAATGGATATATGCGATTGATGGGCATAAAGCTATACGTAATGGCAAACTCATATATACATTTTCCGGTAACGGACGTCTTGAATCAGTGGTTAACCATACATACAGCGGTGCGTTCAGTGCATCCAATTGGGGTGTAAAAGAAAATACGGCAGTTTGTCTGGTGAATTATGCACCCCTACTCAGACCTGGTGAATCAACACAATATATATTCAAGATGCCTCGAGTACCGGTAGATACTTCCAACAAACTACTCCTTCATAAAATTGAGCATGCTGATTATACTGCGTACAAAAAAAAGACAATACAGTATTGGGAAGACCTAATATTAAAAAACAAAGCGACATTTGAGATTCCGGAAAAGCGGGTAAATGATGCAGTGAAAGCCAGCCTGGTACAAATGGTGTTAGCTACCCGAGAGAGAGAAGGCAAGCGTTTTATGACCGATGGCCTTCCTTATCCTAATTTATTTCTAACCTCATTTATACAACATGAAGAGGCTTTTGATTTTTTCGGGCTAAAGCAATTTACAGATCAAAGCATGCCGGAAGTGTATGCCAAGCAAGACAAGGATGGGCTTTTTTACGACGGTGCATTGCTGCATGGAAAAATTTTAGGTGTGGCGCAGGGGCAGACTATTCAGATGCTTTGTAAACATTACTTCCTCACCAGAGACAAGCAATATATAGATACGGTTTATCCGAAAATAAAAGCTGCTGTTGTATGGTTAAAGAATGCCATATTATCGGACAAATATCATTTGATGCCTCCAGCGTGGCCTTACGATAATGAAATGATCTTAGGCCACTATACATCCAACAATCTGTGGGCTATTTTAGGTGTGAGATCGGCCATACGTTTAGCGCGTGATTTGGGCAAATCACAAGATGTCGAGCAGTGGACCCAATTTGAAATTTTTTATAGGGCGTCTCTTTTAAAAGCGGTAAACGAAACTTTTAAAGAAAAGGGCTATTTAACACCAGGTTTATACGATTATAAAATGGGAGAGAGTGCAAGAGAAGGTTTCTCTAATTGGCAGACGAATCAAGAATGGGAGAACATGTTGTTGGTTTCTCCTTCAGAATTACTTTCGCCAAACAATCCCATAGTTGACGCTACTTTGAAGCATATCAGAAGGGACCGTTACCGCGAAGGAATTATGACCTATAGAATATTCCTGCACCAATATATTACCATCAACATGATGGATCAGGAATTGGCAAAAGGTGATTCGAAAAATGCCCTTATAGATTTATACAACGTAATACTTCACCTTGGTTCTTGCTATGAAGGGTTCGAAAATCAGGTATATCCGTGGGCGGATAGGAAGGTTGCTGCTGATTGCCCCACACCACACGCTTGGGCTTCTTCCAAATTAGTTTGTTTTTTACGAGATATGTTGGTAAGGGAATATGGAGGTGATGCGGGGCTGGATGAAAATAAAAGAAACCTTTATTTGTTCTCATTGATTTCGCCCGACTGGTGTAAAGATGGACAGCAAGTTGTCATTCGTGACGCCCGAACAGAAATGGGAATCCTTTCAGCTTCAATGCGTTTTACCGGTAGTGGTTCGACAATTAAAATCGATCCTATCTTTCATTCGCTTCCACACAGAATAGTAATTACAATACCTTATTTCGTTCATCTAACAAGGTTTGAAAGCGATGCCTCAAAAATGGAAAGGATTGGGAATTTGTTATATTTCAGTCCGGATGTCCATACGATTAATTTAACCTGGTATAAAGATAAAAACGCTAATCAGGGTACCTTTATCGATATTTTAAAACGTTATCGGTCTGAGTCAACTTTACGTATTGTAAATGGCCAGGAAGTAATTCAGTATCACGAACCCTATGTTCTTCCAGAGGAGAAGAATTATCCGCCCGTGCCATTAAGTTTTGATTTGGTAAAGAAAGCATTTGTTCGTGAATACAGCAACAGATTAAAATCCTTCGTGGAAAGGGACGGATATGTAGATTCAATGCCAGCCCCACCGTTAATACCGAATAAACCTAATAAGCTTCATAGCCTTCCAAAATAAGGATAATTTTTATATGGGCTTCCGCCAACCAACTTAACCGATGGAGAAAATCCAATTGGCATCACTGTCGTTGCCGCAAGGATAATTAAATCAGGATTCTTTGTAGATGTAAAAACGTTTTAATTGCTTTTCTGGTGGTAGGAGCGCAGGCAATAGAAAATTTTCTATCGTAAAATTAAGCTCTGCTCGATAATAAGTTAATACAGTTTTTCCTGAATTCGGTTGGGGTTTGTTTGGTGATTCTTTTAAATGAATTATTAAAATGCGACATGTTTTGATAGCCTGATTGAAAGCATATATCTACAATAGTTAATTCCTGATCTTGAAGCAGTTTACAAGCATGTCCTATTCTCAATTCATTTAAAAATTCTGTAAGGGTCTTCCGTGTTTTTTTCTTAAAGAAATGGCAAAAAGCCTGGGGGGTTAAGTTAGCAACGGAAGCGATGTTAGTCAAATAAACGGGCTCAGTAAAATTTTGAAAGAGATATTGGTATACGTCGTTCATCCTGTTTGTATCTAGGTCATTATGAGTATAAGCATGATTGTAGCCGACCGATGTTAGGAACTCGTATTCATTTGAATTTATTAATATGTTTATGATGTCTAAAAAAATAATGATTTTCTCAAGAGGTTTTCTGTTAATAATGGGAAGCAATTTTTCTGCAATTATTTCTTGTGTATAACCGTAAAACTGCATCCCTCTTTTCGCATTCTTAAGTAGTTCCTGCACCTTAAAAGCATATTGGTTGTCTTCAGAAAGCTTCACCAAAAAAGAAGGACTGAAATAAGTGACGATCGCTTTTGCAGGTGCTAAAGTCTTGCTACCGTAACAAATGGGATCACTAGCCCAGAGGTGCGGTAGATTCGGGGCTATCAGTATAAAATCGCCTTTGGAAAAATTGGATATATTGTCTCCCACGATTCTTTTCCCATGACCTTCTACAATATGATTCATTTCGAAGAGATCGTGGAAATGGAAATTATTTAAAAAACAATGCTGCTCAATTTGCTTAAAAGAAGCCAAATGCTTTTTTTGTGAATCTATTTCTATTAGATGCGCCTTCATGATTTGAAGTTTTGTAACTAATTATAATTTAGTGTCCGGCTAAAGTAGAGTGACGTAATATTTAATTTTGATTAAATATTCATTCAATCAAAAGTTAAAGCTAAATTAAAAAAAAATATTAAATATTCAAATTTAATTTTACCCTCTCACAGAAATAGTTTTTAAACCTCCGAAGGTGTTGTTCTGTTATTATCCTCAAGATTCCATCTGATACGATTATGGTGGTCCAAGTGCGTCAACGACCAAAGAAATATTCTCCCAATAAAAAAATATTTTAAAGACTTAATATGTCGGATATAATAAAATGATGTCTACATTTGGGTTATTAATTCACTGCTTATTTTCATCATTCATAAAACAACAACAAAGTGGGTAGAACAAGTTTAAAAGCTATCAGGCAAAAGGAGATTATCAAGGCTTTTTATAAAATATCGAAAAAAGAAGGATTAGAAAATGCATCGATCGCTAAAGTCGCCAAGGCAATAGCCGTAAATCCAAGCCTCATTATGCATTATTTTCAAACGAAAGAGCAACTTGTTTATGGACTTGTTGACTTTATATTAGACAAGTACCTGCTTATCTATAAAAGCGAAGAAACCACGTTGACGGATCCGCTCCATACCCTGCTCAAAACCATCGACAACATCTTTTCGAAAAAATGGAATATGTTTTTTGATGATGGAGTTTCCTATAGTATTTATGCGCTGACGTTCCGAGAGAAATATGTACAAAAAAAGTTTAAATGTGTTTTAGACATTTTAAGATTAAGATTAGAAGAATTAATTTCTCTTTGCAAAAAGGAAGGGAAAATAAATATCGACAGTCCTGCCATCACCGCAGATTTGATTTATACGATAGCCGATGGGGCATATTATTATTTATGTGTGACCAAAAATAAAACGCAATACGAAGAAAAGCTTACTATATACAAACAACAGGCGATTTTCTTATTAAATATCAAACCTCTTTCTGAAAAATTATAATATATACCGCGATTATTGCGATAAATATCCAGGCCAAATTAACGACGACGTTGGGATAGTCATTTAAATGTACGGCATTAAAAATAAGTCCTATGGCTCCAATGATATTCAGAGCAT
>NZ_JBNQGD010000010.1:0-12496 GCF_050436765.1 Arachidicoccus sp.
CGAGATTTATATTGAATTGAATGTAACGGAACGTCCACGTGTCTCAAAATTCTATTTCAAAGGAGTAAGTAAAACGCAAAGTGACGATTTGAAAAGCAAGAGTGGCATTATATCTGGGCACGTGATTACCGATAATATGAAAATGACGGCTGTAGATGCTATCCGTAAATATTTTTCAGAAAAAGGGTTTCGTCGTGTAAGTGTTGATATACGGGAGAAAAAAGATTCTTCTTATCAAAATTCGGTCGTTCTTTATTTCGACATAAACAAAGGAGCAAAAGTAAAGGTAGGCCAGATAGAAATGTTTGGCAATGAAAATATAGCAGGACCGAAGTTGAAGAAACAAATGAAAGGAACGAAGGAAGTTTCGCGCCTTACTTTTTATCCACTTCATGATAGTTTTGATACAACCGGCTGGGGGGAGCCCTATAAGTATACTTTAAAAGACTACGCACACGACTATGGGTATCTTACTTATACCAAAACAAGGAATCTAATAAGCCCTTACGTGTATCTCAATCCATTTGCATCCTCTAAGTTTGACGAAAAGAAATATGCCGAAGATAAGCAAAAAATAATTGACTATTACAATTCAAAAGGTTATAGAGATGCGCAAATCTTGAGAGATTCAGTGTATTATAACTCAAAAGGGAATTTGAATGTAGATATAAAATTAAAAGAAGGACATAAATATTATTTTGGCAATGTGTCTTGGGTGGGTAATACTGTTTATTCTGATTCTCTTTTAAGTGCGATTTTAGATATACATAAAGGCGATACCTATAATAGGACACATCTGAACGAAAGACTTGGGTTGGGTAATTCTGCTTCTTCCGATGGAATGAGTATAATGAATTTATATTTAGATAATGGCTATTTGTTCTTTAATATCACTCCGGTAGAAGTAAAAGTATACAACGATACCATTGATTACGTGATGAATATGCGGGAGGGGCCGGAAGCTACACTTAAAAGAGTGAATATTGCGGGTAATGATAAAACGAATGAACACGTAATCCGTCGGGCCTTACATACTTTGCCTGGAGATAAATTTAACAGGAGCCAGATTATGAACTCTATCCGGGAATTGAGTATTCTGAAATTCTTTGATGAGCAAAAAATAAACCCTGTTCCCACTCCTAATGAAGCCGATGGAACGGTGGACTTGACCTATAATTTGGTGGAGAAATCTGCTGACCAATTGCAGTTAAGTGCGGGTTTTGGTGGTGGTATCGGACTTACGGGTACTTTAGGTGTTACATTTAATAATTTCTCCCTAAAAAACATTTTCAATAAAAAAGGATGGTCTCCCTTGCCAACAGGTGACGGACAAACCTTATCACTTAACTTTCAAAGTAACGGAAAGGCATTCCGTTCTTATAATGCTCAGTTCGTAGAACCCTGGCTTGGAGGAAAACACCAAAATGCCTTAAGTTTAAATTTCTCTGATTCGAAGTTTACCAACGGCTATAACTATCTTACCGGAAGATATGATAGTAACGCGGATACTACTTACTTCCGTACCACAAGTATCGGTGTGGGGCTAAGTAAACAATTGAAATGGCCTGATCCCTATTTCTCTTTTGGTTTGCAGTTGAACTATACAAGGTACAAATTGCATAATTATTATATAGATCAGGTGAGCCTTCCTAATTTCCGTAATGGTGCTTCTAATGATATTAATTTGCGCATAACCTTATCGCGCAGTTCTGTTACCAGCTTGCAATATCCAACAGGTGGTTCCAATATCACCATGTATGCGCAGTTGACTCCGCCATATTCTTCTTTTGATCCGTCGATTGCCTCGGCGACCGATCCGGCAAAAAAATATAAATTTATCGAGTATCAGAAGTACCGTTTTACAGGAGACTGGTATGTACCTATCGGTCCACCACACGGGGACGATAAAAAACAATTTGTATTTAAAGCTTCTGTAAAAATGGGCTTCTTGGGAAGATATAATTCAGACATGCCCATTTCTCCATTCCAACGTTTTCAATTGGGCGATGCAGGTATGAGTACAACTTATGCATTGCTCGGTTATGATATTATTTCTCAACGAGGTTATCCGGTATACGAGACTTCTAACCCACGTTATAATCCCGATCAGCAGGGAGCATCACAGTATTTTACTATATTTAATAAATACTCGTTAGAGTTGCGCTATCCGCTTTCTTTGAGCCAGAGTAGTACGATATTTGGTTTAGTGTTTGCTGAGGCTGCCAACGGTTGGTATTCCTTTAGAGAATATAATCCATTTCAGTTAAGACGTGATGTGGGTGTTGGTGCACGCTTTTACTTGCCCATGTTTGGTTTGTTGGGATTTGATTACGGTATTGGTATAGATAGAATACAACAAGGGCAGGGCATTGGAAAAGCCGGAAGGTTCACCTTTATGCTTGGCTACGAGCCGGATTAATAAAGATATAAACAAAAAAATACTCATCAGAAGATTCATCTTTTTGTCGTATTTCTTTTTGTGGGATTAACATCAGCTCCGGTAGGAAGGATTACGCTATTGCGATCCAAATTTAACTAGCGTGATGTAATTTTAAGGACCTTAGGAATTAAGGTAAAATAAAATTGGCAGTATAATTTAAGTTCTTATATTTACACGCACTATTCAATATTTATTGAAGGTGAAAACGAAAACAACAAAATAAAATTTAAAAAAAGAATGAAAAAGGTAATTTTCTCCTTGGTGGCGATAATAGGATTAGGTATCGCAACAAACAACGCAAAAGCGCAATCTTCGATGAAAATTGGTGTATTTGATATAGACCAAATGGTAAGTGCTATGCCTGAGATGAAAGATGTACAAGTTAAGATGCAATCTTATCAAAAAGATACACTTGGGGGTGAAAGAGATCAACTAAGTACATTGTTGGAAAATCAACAAAATACTTATAAGGCTGATTCTTCCGCGAAAAAGTCGCAAGCTATTTTGGATTATGACAGAAAGCAATTAGGTGATCTTTATTCCAAATTGGTAAACTGGCAACAATATGTTCAGCAGGCGTCTCAAAATAAATACGGTGAATTAACACAAGGTATGTACACAAAAGCTGCTGCTGCCTTTAAAAAGGTTGTAGCCGCGCAAAAGATCACATTAGTGCTTAAACCTGATGTAATTCAATATGCAGACGATAAGCAAATAGTAAATTTGTTTATTCCTGTTGCTAAAGAATTAGGGGTTGATTTAAAGTCTGAAGATGCTGCTGCAGCTGGCAAATAATATTTGAGTATAAATATATTTCTTTACAAGAGCTACTGAAAAGTGGCTCTTTTTTATGACATAATGTGGTAGGTAATGCTCAGGGTTCACATTATGATTCAAAGTAAAATAATGTTGATGAAAATGCTTGCATCCATGCAGTTTTTAATGAATGGCAAACGACGGCTAATCTTTTTCGCTATTGCTGTTTAAATGCCTTGGTATAGAAATATATACGCGGGGTCTTTCTCCATAATATTCTGACTTGGTCCTTGACATAGCTTCAGCGGAAGCGCCAAATAGCTACATGAAAAAAGGTCAACTTATATTAAGTTGACCTTTTTTTTCTATACGGTTATAATAATACTTAATTAGTAGTTATTTCTGTATCCGCCGCTGCCGCCGCTGTTACGGTCACGGTTGTATCCGCCGCCGCCGCCGCCAAAGCTTTTCTTTTTGTATTCGCCACCAGCATTTTCTTGCTTTTGGTTTACTACAATTTTGCGACCGTCAACTTCAGTTTCGTGAAGACCAGAGATAGCAGCATTAGCAGCTTCATCATCTGACATTTCTACAAAACCAAATCCTTTAGAACGGTTGTTGTTGAACTTGTCTGTTACAACTTTTGCAGAGATTACTTCACCGTATGGTGCAAATAGTTCGTGCAAATCATCACTGGTCAATTTCCAGCTAAGGTTTCCTACGTAAATGTTCATTTTATTTTTTTTGAACTTGTTAATTTATAAACAGTAACCAAGGCCCAAAAACAATTACGTAAAAAACGTCCGTTAGAAGGATGGAAAAAACTGTTGATTCAAGTACAAAGATATAGGTATTTCTGATATGAACAACTTTTCTTTTAATTTTTCGGTGAGCTAAAGGCAGATAATAGAAAAAGCACATTTTGAAGTAAATGTGCTTTTTTCTGTCTTCTCTCATTTTTATGCGCTATTTGCCTTTGGGCTGATTGTCCCAATCCTTACAATAGTGGACTCCCCAGAGTTTGTATCTGGCGATTTCAGGTTGAAGCCTTTCTTTAAAATCTTCATAATTTTTGTTGGCAGACTTTGTCCAGCCGACCTCTGCCAATGCCGCCATACGAGGGAAAATCATATACTCGACTTTTTGGGGAGAAGTTATGTATTCTGTCCAGAGATTGGCCTGTACACCTAAGATATGTTTATGCTCAGCTAGCGTTAAAGTTTTTGGATAAGGATTGTAGTCATATACTTTTTGAATAGGCAAGAAACCACCGATAGTCAATGAGTCTTCAGGTCTTGTTTGCGCATGATCAAAATACATCCAGCCACTTGGCGACATTATTACATCGTGATTTTGCTGGGCAGCAGCAATACCACCTTCTTCTCCGCGCCAGCTCATTACTGTAGCTTTTGGAGCTAGACCACCTTCCAATATTTCATCCCAGCCAATAATCTCACGACCTTTGCTATTGAGGTATTTTTCTATTCTTTGTATAAAATAGCTTTGCAGTTCCTCTGTATTTTTTAAACCTTTATTTTTCATCAATTGTTGGCAATAGGCAGATTTGTTCCAATAATCTTTCGGGCATTCATCACCGCCAATATGAATATATTTTGAAGGGAAAAGTTTGATCACTTCGTCCAATACGTTTTCTATAAATTTAAAAGTGTATTCGGTGGGTGCATATACATCCGGAAATACGCCCCAGGTTTGTTGGACTTGTTTTCCTGTCTTTGAACCGCTCCAAGGAGCATCTGCATTTGGTTGAAGAACAGTGCTTTGATCCGGGAAACAACTCAACTCCGGATAAGCCGCAATCGCTGCAGAAGAATGTCCGGGCATTTCAATTTCCGGAATGATAGTGATGTAGCGACCTGCAGCATATTTCACAATCTCTTTTATTTGTTTTTGTGTATAAAAGCCGCCTGTCCTTTCATTATCGGTCCCAGTCCCGGGATAGTGACCAATGATAGTGCCATTGCGCCAAGCACCTACCTGTGTTAAGCGTGGATATTTTTTAATCTCAATACGCCAGCCCTGGTCTTCAGTCAGGTGCCAATGAAAAGTATTTAATTTATGCAGTGCTAAATAATCTATGAATTGTTTTACAAAATCGACAGGCATGAAGTGACGACCGCAATCTAACATCATTCCTCTATATGCCAGGCGAGGTGCATCTTTTATCTCAACGCCGGGAATATCTAAAGATGTTGCAACTGTCGTTGGCAATAATTGAATTAAACTCTGCATGCCATAAAAAAGGCCCTCTTCACTACTGGCATTTATGGTGATATTTTTATCGGTAACTGTTAATTGGTAGGCCCCAACTGTATCATTGGGTTGCTCTGGAGTTAAATTGAAACTGATTGCATTTTTTTGAGAAGATTTCTGACCTAATTCAATCCCATAATATTTTTTCAAATAATTGCTAAAAAAAGAGATCGTCTTGTCTGCTTTCTTCGCATTAGAAGAAGTGATATAAGTGCTTTGGGCAGAAAGACTAAAAATATGCGGTGTAGGCAATACACTTTCCGGTTCCGGAATTATGCGAATATTTTGCGCAAAACAAGTTGTGACAATACAGATTGCTGCCACGGCACAGAGTAAGTACTTCATTGTAAAAATATTTTTTAGTGTGGAGTCTCAAATTTAATCTCAATTATTTAGAATTGCTAGGATTACCACTGTTTTTTAAAGAGAATAAAAAAATTACCTTTGAGCAAACGATTGAGTAAATGAACGATAGAGAAAATATTATTGAGGGCATCGGAATTATAAGAAACGAAATAAATGTTGCTTGTGAAAAATCTGGACGAAATAACAATGAAGTGAAGCTATTGCTCGCCACAAAAACTGTTTCGCCAGACCGCATCCGGATGGCTATTGAAGCAGGCGAAAGTCTTATTGGTGAAAACCGTGTACAAGAATATACGGAGAAATTCGAGGCTATTAAGGATTTGAATTGCGAGCGACATTTTATTGGTCATTTACAGACCAACAAAGTGAAAGAAGTCCTGAAGTATGTGAGTTGTATTCAGTCGGTAGACAGAATAGAATTGGCAGAGAAATTAGATAGCCGCCTGCAAAATGAAGGTAGGAGTCTGGATATTTTTGTACAGGTAAATACCTCATTCGAAGAAAGTAAGTTCGGCGTCACACCTGAAGAAGCATTTGCACTTATTAAGAAAATAAATGCTTTGGATACCTTGAAAATAAAAGGATTGATGACGATTGGTTTGTTTAGTGACGAGGAAGTTTTGGTGAAAAAAAGTTACCGCCTTTTGCGTGAAATAAAAGATCGAGCAATCGCAGAGGGGCTTGTCACTGATGATTGTGGTGCCTTATCTATGGGCATGAGTAACGATTTACAGTGGGCAATTGAAGAAGGTGCTACAATGGTGCGGGTTGGCTCTGCTATTTTTGGAAGAAGGGCTTAAGCGGAAGTGTGAAGGTATTCTAAAAAGTAAGATTGACCGCGTGAAGAGCGGATGTCACTTGCTTTGAGTTTGTGACTTTTTAATCAGCACGGAAAATTATATATATTCTTATTTCGATTCGGTGACAAGAACTAATGCGTCCGTGTGTACTTATATTATATGCCCTTGTTTTTCTGTCCACATACACTGTTTGATCGTATAAGTGGCCACTATACGTAAACGTTGTTATCCAAACAAAGGTGACAGGAACTTATCGGTATTAAATTGCCATAATACGGGCGGGAACTACCCACCCGCGGCGGCGCCGAATTAATGCTTATTTGTTGGAGGCTGAAGCATTTTCTTCCCCATTATTTAATTTAACACCAAGATCCTTTGCCACTAATTCAAAAAGATTAACTGCCGCTTTCCAGCCGACAACGTCTTGCACGGCTGTTGGCTTCAAAACCAGTGTCACTTTGGTGTTGGCTAATACTTTTTTATAAGATGCAATCACCTTATCATAAGTGGGTTTTGCAACCTCTGCATATTTTTGCTGTGTTGCTTGTTGTACATATTGCTCCCAGTTTACTTCTTGGCTATATAAATACTCCAATTGCTGCCTGTCATAACTTACAATAGTCACAGATTTTTTTGCCAACGAATCATTGTTGTAGGTGTTTCGTGCATTGGTAAACAATGTGTCTAATTGATCCTTCTGTGCACCAAGAGAATCTTTTTGGAAAGCTACTAGTTTAGGTTGAATAATTGTTTTGAATTCGGGCATTGACTGTACCATTTGATCCATATCAAACACACCAATTTTAAGGGTATTTGTTTGGGCATCAATTTTATTCACTACAATGCCACAGATCATCATTAGAATTAAAGCAAAAGTTATTTTTTTCATCCTTTCTCAATTAAAGTTGTTTTGTAGATATAAGTATCTAAATATAGTAACGATTTTTATTATAAAAACCTAAATATTGTTAATTAATGTTATTAGTACGAATTGCTTAGTTTCTTTTTTAGCTTTGGTAGGACGGTACTTTCACATCGGTCGGAAAAATTTGTTTGCAAATCGCTAAAACCGAAGAAGAAGTTTTTGGTGGAAATGTATGGTAGCTTTCGGAATCGCAAATCCCGAACAACCAAGTTAATGGCTTAAAGAAACACTTCTTCCATGTTAGAAAAAGCTTTGAATTCAACAGGGTTGCCACTGTAGTCTAATACAAACATGGTCCACTGCTCCCCCGTTTTGCCTTCATACCTTATTTGTGGTTTTATAATAAATCGGATGTTCGCAAATTCCAGTTTTCTTTGAATATTTTTAAAATCGTCGATCGATAATAGACATCCGAAGTGAGGAATCGGGACACTTATCCCATCTACTTTTCCGCAATAATCCAAGGGCGGTAAGTTGTCGCTTACATGTGCAGATAATTGATGCCCGAAAAAACTGAAATCAATCCATGAAAGGGTGGATCGGCCTTCCCTGCAACTCAAAAGTTCAATATAAAACTTTCGCGTAGATTCAATATCTTTTACTTTAAATGCATAATGGAAACTATTCATAATGGATGTTTTAAAGCTTACCTGAGGATAAATTTATCATTAATTTTATAGGGGAATCTCTTCAAGTAATATTTCATTTTCTTTTTTATCATAATAAGTACAAGTCATCTTCTCCATGCAAGTGGCCCACTTATCAACACCAAATGTTGCACATTCTTCGATGAATGTCAGGTAACCGGATTGTCCCTGCTGATGGGCCTTCAAACGAGCTTTAAATCGCTCTATATCACATTTTTCAGCAATGGGTAAAGGTTCGTACTTCGCCGGGGCAATTGCTTTATTCTTATTGGTATCAAAATAATCTGTATGCCCGTCGCTTACAAAAGTCACGTAATAAGAGACGCCTAATTTTTTGAGGTCTCTAATGTAGGCCGGAAAATCTGCGCCTGATTTTACTTTGTCGTGTGCTTGTTTGATCTGGTCTACTGTAAACATTTTCTTGATTTTCCCAAAGGTAACACTTACGCTGATTATCATTGTTATCTATCTAAAACTTCACAGTGCCCTACTATTTTTTAAACAATTAGATAGATTTTGTTTTACAAAATTTCTCGTACCTTCCTTGCCTTATTATTTTTATTAAATGGAAAAACGCTGGAACATACTGCCGACCGACGAAGTACATGAACGGGCTTTGCATGCCGTACTCAAAATAAATCCGGCTTTGTGCAGGATCTTGGTTCAGCGTGGGTTTAATACTTTCGAGAAAGCGAAAGCTTTCTATCGCCCGGAATTGACAAATCTTCACAGCCCATGGCTAATGAAAGATATGGACAAAGCTACTGCCCGTATTTTGCAAGCATTTGACGCAGGGGAGAAAATTATGGTTTATGGCGATTACGATGTCGATGGCACTACATCTGTTGCGAGTATGTATAGTTTTTTATCGGCGATTTACTCGCAGGTTGACTATTATATCCCCCACCGTTATAAGGAAGGTTACGGAATATCAAAAATAGGAATCGATTATGCAAAAGAAAACGATTTTTCCTTAATTGTTTCCTTAGATTGTGGTATCAAAGCTGTGGATTTGGTAGCGTACGCAAAAACTTTGGAAATCGATTTTATTGTTTGTGATCATCATTTGCCAGATGCTGAAGTTCCGGACGCTATTGCTATTTTGAACGCGAAGCAAAAAGATTGTAGCTATCCTTATAAAGAACTGTGCGGTTGCGGTGTGGGCTTCAAATTGATGCAGGCATTGACTGAAAAGCTCAAACTGCCTCAGGACAGTTATTTGCAATATCTCGATTTGGTGGCAATAGCCATTGCGGCGGATATTGTGCCCATTACCGGCGAAAATAGAATACTTGCTTTTTATGGTGTAAAAAAAGTAAATGAAAACCCATCCACAGGTATTAAAGCATTGCTGGATTTGGCGAAGAGAGCTCAGGGTGAGATAGATATTGCTGGACTCGTTTTTGTTGTAGCGCCCCGTATTAATGCTGCAGGTAGGATGGATGATGCAAAGAAAGCGGTGCAACTGTTTATCGAAAAAGACTATGAAAAGGCGGTTCAATATGCCGAAATATTGCATTCGGATAATGATGATAGAAGAGAGGCAGATGCCTCTATTACGGAAGAAGCGTTGAGCTTATTAGAACAAGATGTAAATACGACTAATAAAAAAACCACGGTATTGTTTCAAAGCCATTGGCACAAGGGTGTTGTGGGCATTGTCGCATCGCGCTTAATAGAAACTTATTATAGGCCGACAATTGTATTAACACAAACAGAAAAGATTGTGGGTGGCAGCGCTCGCAGTGTACCCGGATTCAACTTATATGAAGCTGTGCATGCCTGTCGTGAACATTTGCTTGGCTATGGAGGCCATTTTGCCGCAGCCGGGATGACTTTGTTGCCAGAAAAGGTGGAAGCTTTCGCGGAAGCGTTTGAGTTGGTCGTGGCAAATACGATTACTCCTGAATTACTTATTCCCGAAATAAATATTGATACTGAAATAAAATTTTCAGATATCACTTTCTCCTTTTATAATATTATTCAACAAATGTCCCCTTTTGGCCCGGATAATATGTCCCCAACTTTCATCTCGCATAATGTTGAGGATACGGGCTCTTGTAAAATCGTAAAAGAAAAACATATTCGTTTTGTGCTAAAACAGGGCAATTTTCAATTTTCTGGCATTGGCTTTAATATGGCCGAAAAGTTCGATATTATTCTGACACACAAAAAAATAGATGTCGTATATAAAATAGATATCAACCAATGGCAGGGTAATAAAACACTGCAATTGCGTGTAATTGATTTCAGACCGAGCGAAAATTCGTGAAGTTTACTTTTGACTTTTAATATTTCGTAATTACATTTGCTTTTTCAAATCAATTCTCAATCAAATATAATGGTAGATGTAATTCTTGGGCTTCAATGGGGCGATGAAGGGAAGGGTAAAATTGTAGATTACTTTGCACCTGGTTATGACATTGTTGCACGTTTTCAGGGCGGCCCAAATGCCGGGCACACGCTGTATGTAGAAGGCAAAAAGGTAGTATTACATCAAATACCTTCCGGTATTTTTCACCAGGGTGCGGAAAATATTATCGGTGGGGGTGTAGTTTTAGACCCGGTTATTCTTCAACAAGAATGTAAAACGGTAGAAGGTTTTGGCATAGATGTAAAGAAAAATTTACTTATCTCACATCGTACCAATCTTATTTTGCCTACGCATCGCGCTTTAGACAAAGCTTCTGAAATGCAAAAAGGAGAAGGTAAAATTGGCTCCACTTTAAAGGGTATAGGCCCGGCTTATATGGACAAAACCGGACGAAACGCATTGCGCGTGGGCGATTTGTTAAATAAGAATTTTACTTCTCAGTATATAAAACTGCGTTTGAAGCATCAACGCTTACTGGATAATTTTAATTTTACAGAAGATATTTCTAGTTGGGAAGATAATTTTTTTGAAGCAATAGAAACTTTGCGTTCATTTAAGATAATTAATGGCGAATATTATATCAATAATAAAATAGCGGAAGGGAAAAAAGTGTTGGCAGAGGGTGCGCAAGCAGCCATGTTGGATATTGATTTCGGAACATATCCTTATGTGACTTCTTCAAATACTATTTCTGCTGGTGTTTGTACAGGTTTAGGTATCGCGCCACAAAAAATTGAAAGAGTTTTGGGCATTACCAAATCTTATTGCACACGTGTTGGGGGCGGCCCGTTTCCGACCGAATTGGAAGATGAAACGGGAGAAAAACTGCGCAAAATAGGTAGCGAATTTGGTGCAACTACAGGTAGACCACGGCGTTGTGGCTGGATTGATTTAGTTGCGTTGAAATATGCTTGTATGATTAACGGCGTAACCGATGTTGTAATGACTAAGGCTGATGTGTTGGACAGTTTTGAAAATTTACAGCTTTGCACGTCTTACACAATCAACGGTGAGCAGACACAGGAAGTGCCGTTGCAGATGGAAAAATTGCCCTTGCAGCCCAATTATAAAACAATGAAGGGTTGGAATGCAGATACTACAAGTATTAAAGATGCTGGCAAATTACCTGAAGACATGAAAAAATATATCGCTTTTATGAATGAATATTTGGGCGCACCGGTGAAATATGTTTCTAACGGGCCGGGCCGGGACCAAATTGTTTCATTATAAAAAAATATTAAAAAAATAATTGCGGAAAAATTTGTTCAATTAAAAAACTCGTTGAAATTTTACGGTAGAAATCTTGATGAACCATGGCAACAAAATCAGATAAAGAAAAAAAAGGTGCTCCTAAAAAGAGTGTAGAGAATGCAAAGAATGCTTCTCCAAAGAGTAAAAAACTGGATGAAGATCTAGACGATGATTCCAATTTTGATGAAGAAGACGACGAGGATATTGTACCTCGCAAAAAGTCTTCCTCCAAAAAGAAGGACGATGATGATGACGATGATGATGATGATGATGAAGTAGTAGATGATTGGGATAAAGTAGAAGAGGATAACGATTGGGATCCTGACTTTGATGAGTTTGATGTTCCAAAATCTAAGTCTAAATCCGGTTCAACAAAAAAACCCGCTGGGGGCAAAAAAAGCGAACCTGAACCAGATGAAGATTTTAAGTTTGATGATGATTTGAATGACTTAAACCTTTTCGATGAGGAGGATGAATTTGATGATGATTTTTAAATAAATTATTAGCATAAAAAAATAATTTAGCACTAAGTAGATAATCAAATATTTGCTTAGTGCTTTTTTATGTGGTAGATTTATGCAATTGGTGAAGTTTTTGCATCCTATAGCTGAACAATTTTTTAAACACAATAATAAAAGAATATGAAAAAAATTAATTTAGTTGCAG
>NZ_JBNQGD010000011.1:0-10095 GCF_050436765.1 Arachidicoccus sp.
AAAGGATTTAATAAGTTTTATGCTTTTTTCCTGAAGGTCTGCAAATAGAGGTCCATAAAGTTTCATTGCGTTTTGTGTGTTTGGGACATTGATAACTTTTCGTCTGTCGTCTTTTACGAATTGTCTTTTTAATAATTTTTTCTTTTCAAGCCGGTCAATTAATCCCGTAGCTGCACCTGTTGTCAGTCCTGTTATTTTAGAGAATTCGCCTGCGGTCATTTCACCTTTTTGAATTAACAGACCCAAGTATTTGTGGTCAGTTCCTGAAAGCCCTGCTTTTCTTGCAATGGTTTCGTGCATCAGGATAGATGTGTCCGAATATTGCCGGCTTATCATTCTAAAATTTTGAATTCTTTTATCGTTCATTTTATCTTGTCCATTAAATATCTTAGCTGCAAAGATAAAATACAAAATGTCATACTACCAAATTATATAGGTGAACTGCTCAGCAATACCAGAAAGCATTATGCCAACAACAACTATACGACAGCAGCTGTTACCATTACGGACGGCTACAGCTATGATCATGCAGGCAGAATGCTGGCCACCACCGAACAAATCAATAACCAGACTCCTGTTGCTTTAGCCAGCGAGACTCCTGACTTGTTCAAATTAGGTCAGCAAGTCTAATTTTTCTATTAATTCCAAAATTCTGGGGTTGGAAGCTGCCCTCATTTTGATTCTCTTCCGGTTATTTTATTCTTTAACCGTGTGTCTGTGATCTTTTTAGATTCATGTATAAAGTTCTTTATCGAAGACCGCGTTTTCAACTCTATGTGTTTAGCAGGAATGTCTGAAAATAGAGTACTATATATAATTTTCCCCGGCTCAAGTAAAGACTTTGGCGGTAAAACTCCTACACAAAATATGATTAATCAGGTTGGTGGTAAATATTGTCTGCAAAATAAAGAACTTATCAACAATGCCATAAATGCAGCAAAAGGAACGTCGACAATAAACAGTTATGACTAAACTAAAATACTTATTAATGAAAAAGACACTTTTTATATTCCTCTGTTTGGCTTTTGTCGCAAATTGCGTAGATGCCCAAGTATATAAGGTAAAAGATACTATTCTAACGTTTTTTACGATTAATTGTATATTCCGATGATGCTGGTTCTTCGTCAATTTTGATGCAATTATCCGGTAACAGAAAGAATGACCTTTCTTTTGAGTAACTCGAAACTGGCTCTTCCGTACATTTCTCTTTTCTTATTCTTCAATCTGTTTACATTTCCTTCCACTGTAGAGTTAGTCCAGGGATATCTAATGGCATTTTCGACAGCGGATTGATCCTGCTTTATTCCCCGATAAAGGATTGTACACTTTTAATAGCAGAATTGTTATAAGTGTTTATCCAATCGTTTAGCAAATACGGTTGCTTACTGTGTAATATATCACGAAATGAGGCATAGGCACCCTGCATTTGCTGCAATAAGGGTGATTGCCTTAATACTTTCTGTGATAAAGATCGCTCTTTAGAACATTCTCCTGTTTTTTTGTCGACTCCCCAAGTAGTGCTGGTTGTCGTAAGCGCCAGCTTTCTTGGCGATAATCCATGCCAAGGAATCTGATGGACAGATACTGCGGTATCAGCAAGTTCTACTTTGTCCGGATAGTAATTGTAGCCTCTTATATTACTTTTAAACCAGTCATAAAAAGTGCTTATTTTCCCTCTGAACCCTAGCGTAACTATATGGTAGTGTATCTGCTTAATATTATAACCTTCTTGTATTTTGGTTATGATAGTCGGAACATAATCACTGTAACTATTTATATAACGCCCTTTTCTTCCGCAGTGGTCTGATTCTTTCAGATAGCTTCTTACGGTATTGCGGGCAATATTTAAAATCCGGGCAACTTTCCTTATTGATAGCCTTTGTTGAGAAAGCTTGTCTATATCCGCTGCCAGGGACATTTTCTCTCATCGATATTGCTCGCGCCTTGGTAAAAGGTTCCGTATCACGATCCTTTTGTGCTGCTCCTGTCTTTTCTTGGATGTCGTCAGTGGGAAGGTTGATAGAGCTAAGGTACTCCTCTTTTATTGCCCTGTACGATCTCCGGATTTCTTTATAAATATGATCATTGAAATTTTTAAGCAAGTGAAATTTATCGGCAATTTGTTCTGCATGTGCAATGGCAGTCCGAATGCCCAGGGCATAGCTGCTGGAACGGTCTCTGGTAACATAGTTTACTTTCTGGTACCGAATGAGTTGTTTGCTGACGGCACCCGTTTCACGCGAATCAATCATATCTATTGCACGCCCTGCCTGCATATTGACAATAATAGAACCATAACGAATCCCTTTACGTTTAGCATAGTCATCAATGCCAATCACCTCTAAATCATCAGGTGTCTCAATAGTCATATTTTTCACCAACCGTAAGCATGTTGATGCACTTATAGGAACTCTGGAATGACTGCTTATGTACGTCCCTTTATTGGCGGACATCTCTATCAAAATTTTTCCTAGGTATTGGATCGCTCGATTGGTCCTCCTGCTATAAGGGGCAATAAAATCCACATGCTGTTCAGAAAATATTTTTCTTACACATGTTTCGTTATCGCACCTAAATCGGCGCACAATGTATTGAATAACAACTCCACTACCTAGCATCGGCAGATCCTGTACCGTTCGGGTATAATAAGAACGGATAATCCGGCTTTCCTTACTGCAGAGAGTGCAGCTTGCAGATCGGTGGCAACTACAAAGAGTTATTTGAATATTTTTGCCCGTCTCCTGAATTTGTAATATTTGAAATCGATCCTGGTTTGCTATTAATTCAGATAGATCAAACGTGTTTTTTGATGTACATTGCATAAAGAACCGTGTTTTTCATTTTTATCTATTAAAAGTTTGAGCACTTTAAAAATAGTAAATTATGAGAATCGCGCTTTTTTCATTGATAAATTTGCATCAAAATTGACGAAGAACCAACATCATCGGAATATACAATCAATATTTCCTGTTTCCGGATTTATATCGACGAAGCCAAGATTAAGGTAGGTTATTCCGTTCGCGTTCTGTGGGCTGAAACGAACCACTTTCTTAATCTTCCCTTTTGAGCCTTCACTCTCAAACTCAAAATCAAGATAACTGCTATTGGTATTGAATGAATAATGGACTAAATTCATGAAATTTTATTACGAGATTTATCTTGCTTGCTTCAAGTGCTCAACCTGTTCTGCTAAGCTGGAAACAGCTTTGGTTAGTGTTTCAATTAAATTAGTTTTCTTTTTATCATCATTGACAAATTTTTCAAACAATTCTACAAGTTTTTCATTAATGGTAGTTGATAATGTTGTGTTGAAGAACTATCGTTGAAAGTATTATTACTTTGAATGTTATAAATTGCCTTCTCTTCTTTAAAATTTTTAATAAAATCAATCGTTACACCCAATCCCATTGCTAATATATCCAACGTATCGTCGTCGATAGTTTCCATTTGTTCCAATTTAGAAATCTGCTGCTGGCTCCATCCATTGCAGCGAAGTCCCAAGTCAATTTGCTTAATCTTAAAAGCTTCCAGTAATGTGTGCCCACATTTCCTGATTGTTTGTTTCTCTAAATAGGCTTCCTTAACCTTATCGGCAGTAATTACTTCTTCCTTGTCCTGTAGCATCCGGTATTTATCCATCAGACGAAACCTTACGCTCTCAATGCGGGCGTTGATTTTTTTCGATTCGGAATTTTTGGCCTTTACCATTTTGCGTCGGTTGTCCCACGAGGATAACAATAATTTTTGTTTTAAAGAGATTTCTTTTACATCCCTGTCTAATGTCACCCTCGCATAAAGCAGTCCACAATGCTTTTCCTTTTTCTGTTTTCTGACAATAAAGTCAATGCTGAAAGTGTTCTCGGTTCTCATACAAATGAATTTTAATTATGAATGAATTTCATTCTTGAAAAACTCATCTCTATTTGCTACTAAACGGAATCAAAACCGTACAATTAAAAACAAAACTGTATAATTGTAATTATTTGATATTTATTTAGTTATCGAGTTTTCGTGAGTAAATGTAAAAACATTTTGAACTCACGGAATAACTCACGGGAACTTTAGATTTGTATGGAATAAATTGATATAGAAAAAATAAAAAAGCCAACAAAAATAATAGTTTTGTTAGCTTTTCTCTTCCTTTGACTTGACTAAAGTCGGGATGACAGGATTTGAACCTGCGACCCCACGCCCCCCAGACGTGTGCGCTACCGGGCTGCGCTACATCCCGTAAAATCACCAATAAGGTTGCAAATGTAAAAAAGATTTGACAATAATAAGAACCTTGTCAAATCTTTTCTATCGTATTTCTAAAACTTATAGTACCCCTTCCTAATCCAGTTATTAAATAGAAATATTTTCTATTTTAAATTTCATTTGTCCACTTGGCACAGTTACTTCGGCAACATCACCAATGGCCTTGCCTAAAA
Organism: Arachidicoccus sp.; assembly: GCF_050436765.1. Taxonomy (NCBI): domain Bacteria; kingdom Pseudomonadati; phylum Bacteroidota; class Chitinophagia; order Chitinophagales; family Chitinophagaceae; genus Arachidicoccus; species Arachidicoccus sp. Next base: position 4,431 of record NZ_JBNQGD010000011.1, read on the forward strand.
GTCCTTGACCAATAGGAGAAGAAACAGAGATCTTGCCCTCTTTTAGGTTAGCTTCTTTTTCGCCAACCAGCTGGTAGGTCACCGTCTTTTTAGTGGCTGTATTAGTAAATGTAACTTTTGTGAGGACCGACACCTTACTGGTATCGATTTCTCTTTCATCTACTATACGTGCACTATGCACTTGGATTTCCAATTTTGCAATTTTCGCTTCTAAAATACCCTGCGCCTCTTTGGCTGCGTCATATTCTGCATTTTCCCTCAAATCGCCTTTTTCTCTTGCCTCCGCAATAGCTCGCGAAGCCTCAGGCCTTTGAACGGTTAACATTTCGTGCAACTCTTTTTTCATTTTTTCAAAACTTTCTTTCGAAACATACATTACTTCACTCATGAGATTACATTTTGTTGTTATGTACAAAAAAAATACAACGCCACAACTTAGCTGCGGCGCTGTAATACAAATTATATTTCTACGAAGTTAAAAGAAATATTGTTAAAAAAGAAGTAAAAGAAGATTTTTTTAAACTATAAAAAGCCTAGTTTTTGTAAAACAACTTCTGACATTTTATAAAACGCTTCGTGAGAATATCCGGCGATGTGTGGTGTCAAAATAACGTTTGGTTGAGACGCCAGAAAATCTAACTGAGCCATTTCCGCAGAAGTGTAGGTATCCAATTTTTCGTTCTCCAAAACATCCAATCCGGCAGCCGTAATATGATGATTTTTTACCGCCTCTATTAGCGAAGAAACGGATGTCACCTTACCCCTACAAGCGGTTAAGAATACAGGCTTCTTCTTTAAAGAATTAAAAAAATCATTGTCGGCATAATGAAAAGTATCCTCTGTTAATGGTAAATGAAGACTTACAACATCGGCTTCTTCAGCAATCTGAGCCAACGATGCCTCATAAATATTTTCTTTGGCAAATCCAGATTTGTATTTATCGTGTGCCAAAACCTTTACATTAAAGGGTGATAGCAATCTGGCAAATGCTTGGCCCGTATTGCCAAATCCAATAATTCCTACGGTCTTATTGGTAAGCTCGGTACCACGGTTGGCTTCACGAATCCACAGATGTTTTTTTATCTCTTCAAAGCTGCTGGAGACCTTATTGAGCAAATTGAGCAACACACCCAAATTCTGCTCTGCTACTGCATTACGATTGCCCTCAGGGCTACTAACACACTTTATTCCTTTTGCCTCCGCATATGGCACGTCAATTAATTCCATGCCGCTTCCCAAACGACCAATCCACTGCAGCGCTGACGCCTTCTCCAAAATATTTTTATCTATTTTCAAGCGTGTCGTTACAATTAACCCTTCAATATCAATAACTGCTTCTTCCAATTCTTCGGCAGTGATATTGGGCTGATAGCTTACTTCAAAGCCTTTTTTTTCCAATGTTTGCCTTAACACATCATGTGCTTTAGCTGTAATCAATACTTTTTTTACCACAATAATTATTTCATTTTAAAGGTGAGTTTCGCAAAATCTTCTACCGAAAGTTGTTCGGCTCTTTTAGTAAATATTTCGTCCTGCAAAAAAGATTCTTCAAACAAACTTTTCACTGCATTACGCAACATTTTTCTGCGCTGATTAAAAGCTGTTTTTATCAAAACAAAAAATTTTCTCTCGCTACACATGGCAGGAGTATTTTCTTTCTTAATTAACTGAATGACGCCACTCATAACCTTTGGCGGAGGGTTGAAGTTTTCGGGAGATACATCAAAAAGATATTCCACTTCATAATAGGCTTGTACCAACACGCTTAATATGCCATAAACTTTACTACCGCTTTTAGCCGCAATGCGCTGCGCGACTTCTTTCTGAAACATACCGATAGCCAGGGGTACATTTTGCTTCCATTCTAAAATTTTAAATAAAATTTGAGAAGATATATTATAGGGGAAATTGCCAATGACAACAAAATCATTTTCAAAAGGGACTTCCATCTCTAAGACACTCTGATGAATAATTTTTCCTTTGATGTCGGGATAATTCTTCTCTAAGAATAGAACTTTTTCGTCATCAAGTTCAACGGCCTTAAAATCAATATTTTTTATACGCAATAAATACTTGGTCAGTGCGCCCGCACCGGGTCCAACTTCAATTAGTTGATGGAATGGGTGGTTCAATAAAGAGTCTGTTATCCTTTTACAAATATTCTCATCCTTTAAAAAATGCTGCCCTAGTGATTTCTTTAGCGTGTATTCTTGCATAGGTTGCAAAGGTAACAGAAAAGCCGGCTAATAAATAACCGGCTTTCATTGAAAAATAGAATTTGAAAATTAGCGCAACAAAAGCATTTCACGATACTTGGGTAAAGTCCATGATTCATTGTCTACCAATTGCTCTAATTTATCGACGTGATAACGTATTTCGTCAAAATAGTGAGCTTTTACCTGACTATCATATGCAATAGCTCGTGTACGCGTATTTTCGATATTGTTAGCCACCTTGCGTGCTTCGACCATTTCGTGTACCTTGTTATAAATAACCTGAACATGTTCAGAAACCTTCTTCAGCAAATCAAGTTGCGCTGTATAAGTTGCTTCCGGCAATCCAAGTTCTTTTAAGCTAGTTACATTTGCCGCCAATTTGTTTTGATAATTGATAGCAACAGGCAATATATGATTGATGGCCAAGTCACCCATAATGCGACCTTCGATTTGTACTTTTTTCAAGTAGTTTTCCAGCTCTATTTCATGGCGGGCTTCTAACTCACGGTGAGAATATACCTTGAAGTCGTCAAATAATTTCTTAGCCTTGTCTGTACTTAAAGCATCCAATGCAAGAGGTGTAGTTTTTACATTAGGCAAACCACGTTTTTCTGCCTCTTTTTCCCATTCAAAACTATAGCCATCACCCTCAAATAATACCGATTTGCTTTCAACGATATATTTTTGAATAGTTTGCATTACTGCAATTTCTTTTTTGCTTCCTTTAGCTATTAATTCGTCAACTTCTACTTTAAATTTCGTCAAAGAATCTGCAACAATGGTATTTAAAGTAATCATTGCATTCGCACAGTTAGCAGAAGAGCCCACTGCGCGGAATTCAAATTTATTTCCTGTGAATGCAAAAGGAGATGTTCTGTTTCTGTCCGTATTATCCAACAATAATTCAGGAATAGATTTATGTAAATCTAATTTCAAAATTGCCTCATCTTGTTCATCAAATTTATCACCAACGCGTTTTTCAATATCTCCCAACACTTTGGTTAAGTATTCTCCAATAAATACAGAGATAATTGCAGGCGGAGCTTCATTGGCACCTAAGCGATGGTCGTTACTTGCGGAAGCGATAGACGCACGTAAAATATCCGCATGATCGTGAACTGCTTTAATAATATTTACAAAGAAAGTAAGAAATAATAAATTGGTTTTTGGCGTTTTGCCGGGAGCCAATAAATTAACACCCGTATCAGTAGCCAAGCTCCAGTTGTTGTGTTTACCACTTCCATTGATGCCGGCGAATGGTTTTTCATGAAGTAGTACTTTCAGTCTATGACGTTTCGCAACACGTGACATCACATCCATCAACAAAATATTGTGATCGACAGCGATATTTACTTCTTCAAATATAGGAGCTGCCTCAAATTGTGAAGGAGCAACTTCATTGTGGCGTGTACGTAAAGGAATACCTAATTTGTAAGATTCGTTTTCATAATCACGCATGAAAGCATAAACTCTTTCTGGAATTGCACCAAAATAATGGTCATCCAATTGTTGTCCTTTTGCAGGAGCTGCGCCAAATACCGTGCGACCAGATTGTACTATATCGGGTCTTGCATTGGCAAGCGCTTCATCTATAACAAAATATTCCTGTTCCCAACCTAGAGTAGGAGTTACTTTGGTAATATTCTTATCGAATAAATTAGCCACCTCTACCGCTGCTTTTCCAAGCGCCTCCAGCGCTTTGATCAAGGGTGCCTTATAATCCAAAGACTCTCCGGTATAAGAAACAAAAACAGTAGGAATACATAAAGTTTTACCCGCGTCTGCTTCAAAAATAAAAGCAGGGGACGACGGATCCCAGGCAGTATAACCTCTAGCTTCGAATGTAGCGCGAATACCCCCATTAGGGAAAGAAGAAGCGTCTGGTTCTTGTTGAATTAAAGTAGCACCATCAAATTCCTCAATAGCAGTACCGTCGCCTTTTAAAGTAAAAAAGGAATCATGTTTTTCGGCAGTGGTACCGGTTAATGGCTGAAACCAGTGTGTATAGTGTGTAACACCTTTGCTTTCTGCCCAAGCGCGCAACCCAATCGCTATTTGATTGGCTAGATTTCTCTCAATTTTCTTTCCGGTCTTCGTACTGGATAAAAGGCTTTTGTATGCCTCATCACTTAGAAAAGAACGAGCCTTATCCAAGGTAAAGACGTTTTCTCCGAAGATGGCGCTTATCTTATTAGCACCATTCGCCGTTTTAGTATGAGAATCATCTGTAAGTGCTTTAATCGCATCAAATCTTAATGACATAGTTTTTATTTCGTTATTAAATTATAATAATTAATTATGTTGCAAAATTAAAAATAAAATCACGAATGAATGAATTTTTAAGAAAAAATATTTATATTTATTTTAAATTAATATAATTAGTCTATGCTAAAGGCAAATCCACAACAAACACTGAACCTTTACCATAACTGCTGTCCACCTTTATTTTACCTTTGTGGGCGTCCACAATATCCTTGACATAAGTCATCCCTAAGCCGAATCCTTTTACATTATGGAGATTGCCGGTGTGTGCACGGTAAAATCGTTCAAAAATTCTCTTCACAGACTCTTTCGACATACCTATTCCATTATCCTGGACCTGAATAATTAAATGTTTGGCAGAATTAGTTGTCGTAATTACGATACGTGGAGGCACATCCGGTTTAGAATATTTCACCGCATTATCTATAAGGTTGTTGAGTAAATTGGTAATGTGTACTTCATCGCCTTCTATCAAATCGTTGCTTGCATTCAAATGCAAAACAACTTCACCACCCTTATCAAAAAGCTGGAGGGAGAAATTAGCAACTAAATGGTCAATAATATGATGAATATGCAATTTAGATTTATTCAGATTAAACTCTTGTTTTTCCATGAAGGCTGCCTGCAGAATGGTTTCTACATGCTTATTCATTCTACGGTTTTCTTCTTTTATAATATTACTAAAGTAAGCTGATTTTTCCTTGTTGCCTTGCACTTTTTGATTATGTAATGCATCAACAGCTAAGGAGATGGTCGCTAAGGGAGTCTTGAACTCATGCGTCATATTGTTAATAAAGTCGCTTTTAATTTTGCTCAATTTTCGCTGAAGCAACATGGTGCGTACTGTGAGATAAAATGCTGAAATGGTAATAAGCGTCAATACAGCGGATCCAACTAAAATCCAGGTAAGCGACCGCCAGGCCTGACCACTAAGATTTGGAACAAACACCGTCAAAAATTCCTGCGCGCTTAAATTTCCATCATCTGTTTGCGGTGAAATTCCAAAACTACGAACACAAGTATTTGAATTCATCAAAGAATCCGTGGCTAATTGCTGGGCAATCGCTGCAAAATTTGGTGTAAGCAATTCCGGCATAGCATCGGGGCCGAGACCATAGGTGATAGCATATTCTATTTGATATTTCTGCGCTTCATGATTGGCCAACGCTTTGTAAATAATATTATTT
>NZ_JBNQGD010000012.1:0-3907 GCF_050436765.1 Arachidicoccus sp.
GCCATCGTTGTTGGCGGTGCAGATTCTCTTGCTTCCACTCCGACAGATTTGAATATTTTTTGAACGCTTTGTTTAGGCATGAGTTAAATGGTAGTTCATAGGAAAAAATACTTTGTTCCAGTTTGTGTCTTAGTGGCTTTCTGGTTCAAAAAAATGCATAAAACATAAATCAAAAATAAAATGAAGCTAATACGTTACGGAAAAGCAGGAAAAGAAAAAACGGGTATTATTATTGATGGAATAAAATACGATACATCAGCTTTTGGAGAAGACTACACTGAGCAGTTTTTTGAGAATGATGGCTTGGAAAGATTGAAAAAATTTGTTGAGGGGAATAGGGATTCTCTTACAAAAGTGAATGATGACGAGCGTTTAGGGAGTTGTATTGCGCGCCCTTCAAAGATTATTTGTATCGGGTTGAACTATGCTTTGCACGCGAAGGAAACGGGTGCCTCAATTCCAAAAGAGCCCATTATTTTCTTTAAATCTACGACCGCTCTTTGTGGGCCAAATGATGATGTGGTGATTCCAAAGAATTCAAAGAAGACTGACTGGGAAGTGGAGCTCGCGGTGATTATCGGTAAAAAATGTAGTTATGTGGAGGAAGGTAAAGCCATGGATTATGTGGCTGGATATGCCCTGCATAATGATTACAGTGAACGTGAGTTTCAGATAGAACGTGGAGGTCAATGGGTAAAAGGAAAAAGCTGTGATACTTTTGCTCCGCTAGGCCCTTTCCTTGCGACAAAAGAGGAAATTGAAAACCCCAATAATTTAAACCTTTGGTTAAAAGTGAATGGGGTGAAATTACAAGACTCCACCACTTCGGATTTCATTTTTAATGTGCAACAAGTAGTAAGTTATTTAAGCCAATTTATGACTTTGTTGCCGGGTGATGTAATTTCCACAGGGACGCCGGCAGGAGTTGGTTTGGGGATGAAACCGGAACCTTGGTATTTGAAAGCCGGAGATGTAGTGGAGTTAGGAATTGATGGATTGGGGACCTCTAAACAAACCGCCGTTGCCTATTCAAAAGGATAATGGACTTGCTCTGAGGTTGACACCAAGTCTTTTCCTCGCGGCAATGATATACAAAGCGCTTCGTCATTGCTAAGGAGTAGCATGACCAGGCAGCCACTGGCTCAATAAAACAATTTTGTTTAAAATGAAAGAGAACTTATCGCATGTGATAGATAGTCATCAACATTTTTGGGTGTACAATGAAATGAAAGATGCCTGGATTACCGATGAAATGAAGGTTATTCAACGTAGTTTTTTACCCAAAGATTTACAACCCGTTTTGCAAGAGAATAAAGTGGGTGGGTGTGTAGCTGTACAAGCAAGTCAAAGTGAAGAAGAGACAAATTTTCTCTTGGAATTAGCTGGAGAAAATGATTTTATAAAAGGCGTTGTTGGTTGGGTTGATTTGAAAGATAAAAATATTGAGGAAAGGCTTATTTATTTCTCCAAAGAAAAAAAATTGAGCGGTTTTCGACATATTTTACAGGGTGAAGATGTAGAAGAATATTTGAGTAACAAAGATTTTCTACACGGCATCTCTTTATTGGGAAAATATAATTATACTTACGATATATTAGTTTATCACCGTCAGTTGAAATATGTGGATGATTTTGTTAGACGGTTCCCCAATCAGCGTTTTGTGCTGGATCATTTGGCAAAGCCGGATATAAAAGGCCATACTATTAGCGATTGGGAGAAAGAGATTACCCTGATTGCAAAGAATGAAAATATAAGCTGTAAAATTTCCGGGATGGTCACGGAAGCCGATTGGGAAAATTGGGATGAGAAAGATTTCTATCCCTACATCGATGTAGTGATGAGAAATTTCGGAACAGATAGAGTACTATTTGGTAGTGATTGGCCGGTGTGTTTATTAGGTATTACTTATCAAAAATGGCTCTCGGTTTTAAACACCTATTTTACCAATTACTCATCGACAGAAAAAGAGAACTTTTTTGGGAAAAATGCTATGAAGTTTTATGATTTATAAATCAAGTTATTGATCATCTAAGACTTATCACTTAAAATAAAAATTATAAAATATGGACTTAAAGTTAAAAGGTAAAGTTGTCATTGTTACAGGTGGCGCAAAAGGTATCGGCGAGGGCATTGTAGATGTTTTAGTCTCTGAAGGTGCTACCGTGGTAATTGTGGGAAGGAGCAAGGCGGATAACGATAAAAAAGTGGCGGAAGTAAAATTAAAAGGGGGCAATGCCTCACAAGTGGTGGCGGAGCTTTCTAACCCTGACACATGCAAAAATGTCATTGATGAAGTCGTTGCTACCTATGGGTGTATCGATGGCATTGTAAATAACGCTGGACAAAATGATGGAGTTGGTTTGGAACATGGAAATTATGAAGGCTTTCTTTCTTCCTTTCATAAGAATGTGGTCCATTATTACTTGTTGGTGCATTATGCATTGCCTTATTTAATAAAGTCTCATGGAAGTATTGTAAATATTTCCTCCAAAACGGCAGAAACCGGACAAGGAAATACTTCTGGCTATGCAGCCGCCAATGGTGCGCGCAATGCTTTAACGCGCGAATGGGCTGTAGAATTGTTGAAATATAATATTCGTGTAAATGCGATTATTGTTGCGGAATGCTGGACGCCACAATATTCTAATTGGATAAAGACTATACCTGATTCAGACGCGAAATTAAAAGAAATTAAAGATCGGATTCCTTTGGAAAACAGAATGACAACAGCAGAAGAAATTGCCAATACGGCGGCCTTTTTATTGTCAGATAAATCCTCTCACACCACTGGTCAGTTGATTCATGTGGATGGCGGATATGTGCATCTGGACAGGGCTTTGGCGAATGCTTGACAAGTGATTACGTTTAAGTGTTAAGTTGTATATTATACATTTTAAAATTTAATTATAATGGGAACAGATATTCATAAAATTTTGCACATTCATCCAAAGGATAATGTGCTGGTGGCCTTGCAGGATTTAAAAGCTGGCGAAGCGATTGTATTTGATGGAAAAACTTATATTTTTTATGAACGACATGCAGCGCGGTGATGAGATATTTATGTATGGTGGGTTAGTGGGTAAAGCGCAACATTTTGTACCCAAGGGCTCAAGGATGACGACCGAGAATACCAAACATGCGGCACAGCCTTTTTATTACCGCCATGTGGATTTTCATTGGCAAAAACCCGATATATCAAAATTTGAGGGGAGAACCTTCAATGGTTATCATCGTAATGATGGACGTGTAGGTACTGCCAATTATTGGCTGTTTCTGCCAACGGTATTTTGCGAAAATAGAAATTTGGATGTAATAAAAGAGACGTTGCACAATGAGTTGGGGTATGCGGTAGCAGATAAATATAAACAGTATACGCATGATTTGCTGGAGCTTTATCAGCAAGGTGGGGATGTACTCCACAACGATATTACAATAAAGGAATCAGATGTACACACCGATAGAATATTTAAAAATGTCGATGGTATCAAATTCTTAAATCATGAAGGCGGCTGTGGTGGTACGCGGGATGACTCGGCTATACTGAGTAAATTGTTAGCTGCCTACGCCGATCATCCGAATGTTGCAGGCGTAACTGTTTTGAGCTTGGGTTGCCAGCATTTGCAGGTGAAGAATTTTGTTTCGGATCTCAAAGAAAGAAATCCTCAGTTTGATAAGCCTCTATTGATTTTTGAACAACAAGGAAGCCAAAGTGAAGAAGAACTAATCAAAGATGCTATCAGGAAAACATTTGTTGGCTTGATAGAGATTAATAAAATGGAGCGAAGCCCGGCTCCTTTGAGTAAATTAACAATAGGTGTAAAATGTGGTGGCAGTGATGGCTTTAGCGGGATATCTGCGAATCCATCCGTGGGTTATACGGCGGATTTATTAGTCGCCTTAGGTGGCA
>NZ_JBNQGD010000013.1:0-10962 GCF_050436765.1 Arachidicoccus sp.
CATGCGAGCCGATAAAGCCGGCTCCCCCGGTGATGATGATGGTTTTTGAAGGCATTTTTAATACATCTGTTTTAAATCAAACTCGTTATTTTATAGAATCATTGTTTATTTAACGCCATATCCATTTTTAAAGGGCCACCCTTTCCACTTTCGCTTTGGTTCTGATTCGTCAAAATAACTACCTCCATAATACCCGTATCTTCCATAACCGTAGTAATAACTTTTCTTAGTATTATCTACATCATTGACAAGTATATTTAAACGTGGAAACTTATTTTCTACAAGTTGTTTATTAATCTGCGTAAGTTGTTCTTTGTAGGTAACATTTACCCTTACTAGAAACAGTGTTACATCTGAATGACGCCCTAGTAAATGAGCATCTGCCACTAAGCAAGGTGTAGTATCAACAATAATATAATCGAAACGATTCCTTAATTCGGCAAACATTTGTTCAGTTTTTTCGAGCATGATAAGTTCGGCGGGATTAGGCGGTATAGGACCACTAGGGACAATTGATAATCCAGGAAAACGCTCCACTGGATAAATGATTTCGTCAAGGGATGCCTGTCCAATGGCATAATTGGTAAACCCTTTTTCTGATTGACCTAATAAATGTCTGGATATCCTGGGTCTGCGAAGATCCATTTCCAAAATGACCACCTTTTTGCCGGCAAAGCTCATCATAGCGCTTAGATTCTGGGATACAAAAGATTTTCCCTCACTAGGCATGGAAGAAGTAAGTAAAATAACTTTATCGTTTTTATTGGTTAAGATAAAATTCAAATCTGTTCTTAATATTCTGAATTGTTCGTTCAAGGGAGTTCGGCCTTTTGCGGTCACAATGATGCCATGATTATTTTCTTTATTATGATTATGCGGTATTTCAGCAAGTACGGGTGCCTTTGTTCCTTTTTCAATATCTTCCCGCGTATTTATTTTGACATTGGCTAAATTCCTTAAAGTGGAGACGACGAAGGGGAGAATGATACCTAATAGAAGCGCAAATGCAAGGATGAGACTCTTGTGTGGCGAAAGCGGAATAGCTTCTATTCTTCCAGGTGCAATAATCCTTATATTAGAAATAGTAGAAGATTTGGAAATAAGTGCTTCTTCTCTTTTTTGTAGTAAATAAAGATAAAGTTCCTGTTTGACGGATTGCTGGCGGCTATACTCGACAAAAGTGCGTTCCTTAGCCGGAACCTCCCTGATCATGTTATCAAGCGAATTATTGTGTGTTTGCATTTCTGCCAATCCAGCTTGCAAAGACTGTTTGATAGATTGAAGTCCCGTCATCATATTACCCCGAAGACTTGTAATCTGAGTTTCAATATTCTGGACAACTGGGTTGTCCTTGGTTGCGCTCAATAATAAGCGTTCCTTTTGCAACAATAAGGAGTTATATTTATCTATAATACTAACCAAAGATCCGTCTTGCACAGCCAAAGAGGCAGGAACTATTTGCTCGTTTTGCTTATGTGCATTCATATACTCAATAAGCGAATTAATAATACTAATCTGTACTTGTTGTCCGGCATAGTTTTGTTGGTATAAACCGGCATTCGTAATGAGTGCCTGTGATTGAGCCGTAAGATCTGCCAAGTTATTATTTTGTTTAAATAATTGTATCTTTTGCTCAATGGAATCAAGTTCTTTTCCTACCAATATCAGCCTTTGGTTAATGAATTGAATGGTACTGTCGGTGATATGTTTGTTATCATCTACGTCGGAGAGTTGATAAACGTCAAGCAATCTGTTCAAAAAATCGGTGCCCTGTTCAGGTACCATCGTAGGTAAAGAGAGATTGATAATAGTACTTTGCTTGTCAGAGATTTCTGTTGAGAGACTATTTTGAAAATTATCAGAAACAGAGGCTATATCGGCCACAACGAGATTGATAACCTGGGTGGAATCCCAATTATTTGTCAGGCTATCGGATGAAAGCGTTAATTCGCCAAATGGTAATGCTAAAGGCTTGCCCCAATAGCCTATCCATTGCTGGCCATTGGAAACAACCCTATAGCCCTTGTTACGATTTAGTTGAAAGTCAAATTTCAATTGGTCTCCTTGAAGACTGCCTGTATGAAAATTCTTTATAGCTACTTGAAACGGGAGTGTCTCCTTGTATAACGGAACTTGCCGCCACTGCTTAGTGGTACTGAATCCAAGATTCAATTGCAAATCTTCAACAACAGTATGAATAAGCGGATAACTGGTAATGATTTGTTGCTCGTTGTCTACGTTACTTGTTCCGGGAATTAAGCCTAAGCCTTGTAGAGTAGAAATGCCTGTCCCTTGTTGCCCAGTCAGTTGATTCGTATTGTCCTTGATGAGAACCGTTGCAACTGCATTATAAGTCGAGTTAGTAATGTGTAAATAAAATAGGGCAGCACCTACCAAAACGGTGGAGCAAAGTAAACAATATATCCAGTTGATTTTTATTTTATGGATTATTTTCGGGAAATCGATACGGGCATCTTCTTCGGCTTCTAGCCAGTCAAAATCAGGTGCTTGCATTGTAGTATGAATTGGTTTAAATAGTGTAAATAGTTCTTATTAAAATAGACGAGACGCAATCACAATTAATATGGAAAGAATAGTACCTGCAATAGTATAAGCCCTGGTTCTAGAGGCATCGGTAGCGGCTGCCTTGCCTTTAGTTGGCTCCACATATAAGATGTCACCTTGCTTTAAATAAAAATAGGGGGAGGCTAACATCGCGGTATTATTCAAATCCAATCGGACAACTTTCTTTTCATTATTATCTTGCTGCCTCATCAGCAAAAGGTTCTCTCTTTTACCATAAATTGTCATGTCTCCGGCTAGCCCTAATGCGTCTAACACACTTGCTTTTTCGCCGTTAATAAGATAAGTTCCCGGCTTAGAGACTTCACCTAAGACTGTTACTTTAAAATTAGCCAGCCGAACATTTATCACGGGATTTTTATATAATTTGGATGCTTGAATACTTATCACTTGCTTGATTTCATCGGTTGTCAGCCCAGCTACATGGATAGTTCCCAATACGGGGATTTCAATATACCCGTCTTTATTGACCAGATAACCATCCATATCATTGCCCGCGTCCTGAATAGAAGCGGAGGATATATTGGAAGAAATCATACCGGTTGTAATCGGTGAGGCAGAGGAGCTAAGGTTTAGTGCGCCATTCGCGGTGGGGTCTAGCGTAGAGATGATAACCTTCAATATATCGTCTGCTTGTATTTTTAACGGATGATATTTGGCGGTAGGGGCATCTTCACCTTTTGAAAATACGTAACTGCTGTCGCTGATATTTTTGAAATAGGTAATGTTTTTATAGCTGGTACAAGATGATCCCAAGAGAACGATAAGAAAGAATAAGTAAATATATTGGAATCTGTAGGTCATTTTACGTGTATTTTTATGCTGCACAAAGTTGATTTTGGATGTCGTTTCGAATAAATTGTCTTTCATTAATTAAATTAGGGGTGGCCAAACCTGTTTTGCTATAATAAGTGGCGGGTTCACCAAAGTTTCTTGGAAGCTTTGAAAAATTACGCTGGTCTTGGTCATTACGGCGGCTATGGAAAGGTTCGTATATTGCGCTATAGTTCACCATGTCGTTAAGCCGTATAATGTTGTAAATAACTTTCGGTCAAGGTCTGAATGTTGTGATTTTGCTTTACGTATTGATAAGCATGTTCGGCCATTTCTTCAAGATCAGGACCCTTCATAGATTTTATGTGCTCTATTGTATTTGCCAAACTAAAGTAGTTGTTGCTAGTAAAGAAAAATCCAAGTTCTCCTTGATTAATTATTTCCATTGAAGTGGAAGTATTGGATATCAACACGGGGACCTTTGCCGCCATGGCTTCGAAAATTGTTAGTGTGAACCCTTCGTCTTGTCCTGGATGAACCAATACATCATAGTCTTTAAGCTTTTGACAGATGTATGTTCTGCTTTTATTTCTTAAAAAAGTTATGTAGTTTTCCAACTGGTAATTGCTCGTCAATGCTTCTAAATTTTGTTGTGATTCACCGTCTCCTATAAAATCTATCCAAATATTTTTGATGCCTTTATTATGTAAACAGGCCAATGCCTCTATTAGCAGATGTTGGCCATATTCATTTTGATATAAAGAATTTATCTGGAGAATCCTAAAAGGTCTATTGCTTTCTCTGCGGTGATTTCTCTTGAATGGAATTGCCGCCAAATTCACACCCCCATAAATAATTTTTGGCTGATATACCAATTTTTTCAGTGCCATTTTTTCAAGTGAATGAGAGACTGTAAACAGCTTTTTGTACCGATTTATGGATTGATCAGCAATGCCGTCATAGACTGTTATTAATGCCTTTCTTTTTAGGTGCCGGGAGAACAGTGTGCCAATTATGTTTTGGTTGTGGCAATGAATAACCTGAGCATCCCATTTATTTAATAAGTAATTCAATTTTATAATAGGAAAAATATGTCGACTGCCCTCGTTCCTTTTTATTTGTACTATATGCACGTCCTTATTTATTTGATCCATCAAGTCCTGATCTGTCTTACTGTTGATAATAAAAAGGGCAATTAAATGATTAGCATGTGATTGATAGTTTATGATATCCACTAATTCATTTTCAATACTACCCATATTCAAGGAAAAAATTATGTGGGCAATTTTCATTATATAATTATTTATTACAGCAATAAATTCTGTCCTTCAATATTGTTATAGACTCCAGTCAATCGATCATCTTTTGTAATGAATACGATGAATACGAGTGATGTTGCCATTATAAAATAATCTCTAGTCAATCTTACGTGAAGAATAACTTATTGTTAGATTGTAGAAATATTTCCTTTTACGATAGGACTCTATAAAACCCTATAAAATAATACAGCCGTTAGTTCGAATTACGCTAACAGTGCCTTTTGTTCATAAGCTATATCTATAATCCAATAAGAAAGCAGCATTCTTTATGGAATTAGATCCCTGTTATCGGTTACGCGTAAAAGATAGGTCATGTTGAATGGCTACCAATTTGTCTGTGCCAACCATTCAAAGACATTCACCTAATTAGAAACAAGACGGGATTTATATTTTCCATTTTCCATTTTGTTGTGATCATTAAAATGCGTTTTCTTCTCCTTTAAAAATATTCCACACTGTCAAAAAGATTATTTTTATATCCAGCAAAAATGTCCAGTTCTCCAAGTACCAAACATCGCATTCTACGCGCTTTTCCATTGCCTCAAGCGTCTTGGTCTCTCCCCTAAAACCAGTTACCTGTGCCCATCCGGTAATACCCGGTTTAGCAAAGTGGCGAACCATATAGGAGTCTACCGATACACCATATTCTTTTGTATGGAGTAACATATGAGGTCTGGGCCCAACAATAGACATATTGCCAAACAACACATTAAAAAATTGGGGTAATTCATCGATACTTGTTTTGCGCATGAAAGCACCTATCTTAGTTATGCGTGCATCTTTTTTGGAAGTCTGAATCTGATCTGCGTAGTTATTGGGTTTCATACTTCTAAACTTATAACATCTAAAAGTCCGGTTGTTTTTTCCTGATCGTTCTTGCTTAAAGAAGGCGGGCCCTTTGGACTCTAACTTTATCAATAAAATCATTAAAGGAGTAAGCCAACTCAAAATAAACACGATAACCAAAGTTGAAAAAACAATATCAAAAAGGCGCTTCATTATAATACTCCTGTCTCTGAGCAGGGGCTCTTCTCGAATACTAACAACGGGTATATTTCCGAGAAAACTTATATTTGCGGGCCTATTAAATAGATTATAAAAGTCGGGAAGGAATTTTACCCGTACCATATTCCTATCTGCTATATAGAGCAGCTTTTGGAGATCTGCTTTGTCAAAAGAAGCAGTGGTACAAAATATTTCATCTATATGTGTTTCGCTGTTAATTACATTAATACGCTCTATTACATTCTCGTCTGAAATGCTTCTATAATTGGTTGATCGGTCAAAATTGCCGACAATATTAAAATTACCATACCCTTGGTTAATATAATCTTTTAGTTGTTGGGAATAGGGATTGGAGCCAATAATGATAATATTTTTTCTTATTTTCATAAGCTTGGCAAACATTTTGCGTAGACCGAGAAATGCAAGTTTTCCGCCAAATAAAAGTATCCCAAATAAAAGCATCGAAAAAACAAAAAGTAAATAGAACTTTTTTATGCCAAAAGTGTTCAACGATAAAATAATATATAAAAAACCTATACAAATGAAGAATAAACACCATACCTTTAAGAAGGATCTTATTATTATCTCTGCATCATGCATTAATATATTCTTATAAGTTTCTTTTGTGTAGGTCATAAAGGCCCATAATAAATTTAAAAATATGACAGTAGAAACATATTTACTGGAAAAGGCGAAGTTATGATCTACCATGAAAATAGCACATAAGAAACACGAAACCGAAAGCAGGCATAAATCCGTATATAGTTGTAAATACCTTATGTATTGTAGAGATTTACTAATTAAGAGACCAAAAATATGTTTGGCTCCCAGTTTTTCAAAAAAAGCGGCTAAGGCGTTTTTAGGTAAACTTTTTGCTTGTGGATTCATCACAATTTTGGTTATAATTTTTTAAAATCAATCCATTTGATTGAAAAATTCAGCGAGTATTTGAAGACTTGAAAACTGATTAAATTTTAATAATTACGGTTTAGTGTTTATTTATTTCAACCTAATGTCATTTTTAATACTTACGACTAACGCACTTTTTTTTAATGTTTATGTGTACGGATTGCCTTACAAAAGGGTCTGTACAATGATTTTTTTCGCTATAGCTCTAATTGCCATTTTACGAACTGTATCACATTTAGCTATTTGGTTACATTTCTCATTTGCAGCTTTGTTTCTAAATAGGGAACAAAAATAAGCGATAAATCTCGTATAAAAAAATATTTATGAAAAATAAATCGCCTATTAAACAACGTATCTTGCAGTATATTACTGAAAATGGTATTTCAAAGTATCAATTTTATAAGGATACCGGCATTACAAGGGGTATTTTAGATCAAGATAATGGCATTACTGAATCTAATATAGAAAGATTTCTCGCTTGTTTTAAAAGCGTGAACCCTTCTTGGCTAATATTGGGTAGTGGCGACATGTTGCTTGATAATAGAAAACCAAGAGAAACAATAATCGACCCCCAGCCCTCCATTACAACCCTTCCTCTAATTCCACCCGAATCACTTGAGGAATATTTTGACGGAGATTTCACCACTAAGGACGCGCCCTATCAGCGCTATGTGGTTCCAGTTTTTATTGATGCCGAATTCTTGCTAAATGTGCGGGATGTATCCATGTATCCAAAATTTAATATTGGGGATATCGTGGCTTGCAAAAGGATTAAACCTCCCACTTTTATTCAGTGGAATAAAATATATATGCTGAATACTGTGCAAGGCGTACTGATTAAAAGAGTTACAGAAGGTGCGGACGATAATCACTTTAAAATTGTCAGTGATAATAAAACCTATAAAGCATTTCAGATTCATCGTTCAGAAATTAAGGCGATGGCAATTGTACGGGGAGTCATACATGTGGAATAAGATACTGGCCATGATTTTATTGGATCAAAAATTCAAAGGACATACTGGCATTCCAGTTATAAGGAATAATAAGTTTATTGAAATTAGTTTTATCATTTAAAGTCTCGGTCTGTTGATTATTTCTTGGGGTATTATGAGGATGAATACTTGCTAAGAGTAGAGTTGATCTTTATTAACTTATCTGCAATTAATGTTACTTTTTCTTTATGGTTAATAGTCCGGTATTTATCTTAGGTTTATGTTGGCAATTTATATCCGCGCAATGTATATGAAGCAGCAAATTTCTCAAGATTGCGCTCAATCAATTAATAGATCTATCACATTTTTCTAGCAGTAGAACAGCCTTATGGGTTTGTAGGTGTAGATTTTATAAAACTCGTCATTAATATGACCAAAAATGGAATTGCTATATATTTTTTCTAGGTGTGATTTAATTTCTGTGGATATTTTTTAGACTAGGTGTATCCCCTAATATTTGCTTCATAAGGAGGAGCTTAATTCCTTCAAAAGGTTACGTTTGATGAATGGTTTATATTTATGACAGACGAATTATCGTAAGGCATTTGGATTTACATATGTTATTTGATCTGGATAAATAAGCATATGAATGACCAGTTTTTCCCATGTAGATATGTTCTTTACAAGTACGCACATGTTTTTGCTTGCATTAAAGATCAATGCAATAAAAAAATGTCAGTTATAATACGCAAGATTTTATTTAATATCCATCTCCCCCGCGTGTGATGATTCTGGAGAATTGATTAATAAAAAAACATTTATATTGCGGTAAATTAAACTACTGCTTATGGATAATTTAAAAGAGGTAAATCTACCTGTTATGAATGATCTTAAAATAAAATTTGACGGCGATTCGAGTATAATTGAAGCTAATACACTAATTAACAACCTTCTACATTTTTCAAGTATCGTACAAGAAGTAAACAAGGAACTTAATACTGGTAGAAAAATAGATATTAAAATACAGGCTATAGAGGAAGGCAGTTTTATAGTTAATTTACTTATTGAGTCCAATGTTCTTCAGAATATAAAAAATTTACTCTCAAATGATACAGTTCAGTATGCAGCAAATTTGCTTGGTTGTGTGACGGGGGTTTATGCTATTGCTAAATTCTTAAAGGGAAAAAAGGGAAATCAAAAAGAACAAACAGGAAATAATGTAGAAATAGAAAATAATAATGGTACTGTACAAATTTTCAATATTATATCCGCAAATGTATATACAAACAATAAAAACGTGAGAGAAGCTTTATCACAAGAATTTAAAACGCTTGATAATGATAAAAATATTACCGGTCTTGAGTTTCTGAATAAAGATGATGAACAAATAGTCGTAATTCCATCAGAAGATTTTGCGGATATAGCTTCTCTAGATGAAATAGATGAGCCTACCGAATATCGTTCAATTAACAAGGAAGGAATATTAAATGTCTATACTATTACTTTTGGAGAGAATGTAAAATGGGGATTCTATTATGAGGGAAATAAAATTTCTGCAAAAATAACAGATATTAAATTTACCGAACTAATTGATAAAGGTGAGCGATTTGCCAAAGGAGATACTCTTCGCGCTGACATAGAGATATATCAAAAGTTTGAGCCATCAATAAATGCCTATATCAATAAATCATATAAGGTAACTAAAATTTTAGAACATATTCCAAGGCCGGAACAGGGTAATCTATTTAACCAAAAATAAACATAGTTTTAATTCTAAACCGCAAATTTCCTTTTATGATTTTACAAACAATTGCTGATTTAAAAACGACAGATGGCTCAACGGTGACAAATGGTTTTGCTAATGTTTTAGGATATTGGAATGTTAATGATGGTGGAGGGGGAGAATTTTATTGGGATTCGATTTCTACAGAAGATGATAACACGGGAACTATTTTTGAAGTTTCTGGTGTTATTACCGGAAGATGGAAAAGATTATTTTCTGGTGTTGTTAATGTAAAATGGTTTGGGGTGGTTAATGGTTTAGATTTTAGTAAAGGGTTGCAAAATAGACTTAATTTACAAAAAGCATTAGACTTATCCAAAGTATTGGGGGGAATGGCAATCAATTTTTCTAAGGGTGATTATGTTTTGGACGTAGCTGTGCCATTAAACATACCTTCCCATACTACTTTAAGTGGAATTGTAGGAAAATCTATGATACATATAGATCCTGCAACTATTGTCAATATGAGCACTCGCCCTTATCCATTAACCAACAGTTCTGTATTTTTCTCTACAGATGATGGGAACCAACCACTTTGGAGTAATGGAACTAGTGTAAAAAATATCACAATTAATGGAATTTCTATGACTTGTGATTATACCAGAGGATCTCTACCTACAGGTTATGATTTAAAAGGCATTACAATACTAGCTGGGACAAATATAAATATTACAAATTGCAATTTTAATAATATACCTCAGACAGGTATATATGTAAATAATTGTAACACTTGGAAAATAACCAATAACACAGCAATTGGGTGTGGCTTTGGACACGCGACGGCTCCCGCTACAAATAATGGCATATCAACAGCAGGGCAAGGCGTAAGTACAGATTTAACTCAACAATGTACAAGTGGTGCAATTTCAAATAATATTTGTAATTATAATAGGGATGAAGGCATTCAGTTCGGATTTACACGTGGAGTTGTTATTACAAGTAATGTATGTATTGGCAATGGAGATTTAGGAATTGAAGGGGATACAACATATAATTCTTCTTCAACTGAAGCTAGTTTAGGCATAGAGATTCCAAGTCAAGCAGTTATTTCTAATAATTATGTAGACGGGTTAAAGCAAGACGGGACTTATGGTAAAGGAGGTATAGGATTCGCCGGCGGTAATGAAGGGATTGTGATTATCTCCAACAACCTAATTAAAAACTTAACGGGCAAACCCGCTATAGCCGCCAATCAAATATCTGGTGGAAAATGTTTGATAGATGGGAATTTTATTGATAGAGTGGATCCTGATGCTACACAACATCAAATTTCCATAAATATTGAAGACGTAACAGTAACTAATAATAGATTTGCCCGACAGGGAAATAGTAACCACCATGCCGATATCTATATCGCAGGTACGGTAATAAGTGCTGATGTCAGAAATAATAATTCCGATGGCAATTACAATTTTATTAGTCTATATACATATCAAGCAGGTCTTGATGGTATATTAAAAAATATAAATATTTGTGATAATCAATGCAAAAAAAGCATTTCTTCGACTGTTTCAATACGTACAGATTTAGATCAGGCAATAGATATTATTAATATTGAAAGAAACCAGTTTTACAATTTAAACTCATCTCATGCAAGTAATCAGTATGGCGTGATTTTGACCCAAAAAGTTACAAATGATGTAACCATAAATTCCTT